>JAWBPL010000010.1:0-11115 GCA_038825025.1 Candidatus Woesearchaeota archaeon
TGTAAACGATGCTTGTAATCAAGTTTTAAAAAATAAACGATTATTAGAATTATTAAATGATTCAATAAGAGAAAAACCGTTTTATATTATAGACGATAAAACAAAAATAAACTTAAAACTAAAACCTGATTGTATATGTAATAATTTTAATACAATTATAGATTTTAAGACAACAACAAGTTTTGAAAGTTTTAGATATGATATGTTTAAATATAAATATAATATTTCGGCTGCTTTTTATCAAAAATATCTTAAAAAAGAAAATTATCTATTTGTTGCAATAAAAAAAGAAAAGCCAGTTGAAATAGATTTTTATCAATTTTCTGACACAATTATAGAAAAAACAAAAGAAGATATTGAGATGTATTTAGATTTATTATACTTTTGTAAAGAAAATAATTATTATCCAACGTCTAATGAATTTTATATTATGAAAGAATGCTACAAGTTAGGAAATTTAAATGAATTTTTTAATATTATTAAAAATTCAAACCCAAATATAAATATAGTGTCATGAATTTAACATTACAACAAAAACTTGAAACAAGTTTAATTTTTAAAATTAAATTTGAAGATTTTATTAAATTAAAAAGAAAATCAGAGTTCTTATTGATTTATTTTATTGATGATTTAAATAATAACTTAGAAACAATATATGATTTTTTTAAAATTGGCAATTTTATTTATTTAAGTGAACCAATTTTACAAAAAAAACACTCAAATAACGATAAAATGAAATATTTATACGATTTTACAGAAATTCCAGATGGAAACTTTTTTATTGAAAAAAATCCAGATAAAAAATATTTAAGATTTTTTTTAAAAATTAAAAGCGTAGATTTAATATTTATTGATTATATTTATGACACAATTTTTGAAAATCTTTATTTAAACGAAAAAAAAAATTCAAAATACGCTTTTAAAATCTATGTAGAAAATTTCATGTTAAACGAATAAATTAAAAAATATATGGAAAAGAAAGAAATAGCCAAAACAGAAAAAAACACCTTGATTGAAATGCTGTCATCCGAAGCAATTAAAAGCAGAATTAACGAACTTTTAGGAAAAAAAACACAATCTTTTATTGCTTCAATAATAAGTTTATACAAAAGCAAAAGCGAACTTAAAGACTGTGAGCCAAATTCAATACTGCAAAGCGGTCTTATGTCTGCTTGTCTTGATTTGCCAGTAAACGACAATTTAGGTTTTTCTTATATTGTTCCTTATTTATCAAAAAATGGAAAATTTGCACAATTTCAAATGGGATATAAAGGATTTATTCAGTTAGCATTAAGAACAGGGCAATATAAAGTAATTAACGCAGATGTGGTTTATGAAGGTGAACTTGTTTCGCATGATAAAATAAAAGGCACTATTGTAATAGATGCAAATAAAAAAACTTCAAATAAAGTTATTGGTTATGTTGCTTATTTTCAGTTGATAAATGGCTTTGAAAAAATGATTTATTGGGATAAAGAAAAAGTTGAAAATCATGCAAAAAAATTCTCAAAAAATTACAAATCTGACTTTTCTGTTTGGAAAACTGATTTTGATAGCATGGCTTTAAAAACCGTTTTAAAAAATTTGTTGTCTAAATATGGAATTTTGTCTGTTGAACTACAAAAAGCAATATTGTCAGACCAAGCAATTATTAAAGACACACAAAGCATGGATGTTGACTATATTGACAATGAAACCGAAGTTACCGCTTTTGATAAAGAAAAAGAAAATGATGAAAATAAAAATAACGAAAATATTGAAAATGAATTAAATAAAATTAAAAATATTAAACATTCAAATATTTCTGAAAAAACTGAAAAAGAAAACAACAAACTTTTTTAAAAAAAACAATAAAAATGAATTATGAGTGTAATATATTTGCTAATAAGATTCACAATGCGTTTTTTTTTAAGGACAATAAAAAAAATAAAATAGCAACAATTTTATTTTCTGCATCTAATTTATTTAAGAATTTTCTTTTGTTAAGCGAAAAAGATTTAGATTTTTTTAATGAAGTAATTATTTTTTTAGAAAACAAAAATCGAATTTATCAAAATTTTTTTATAGAATTTAAAATAAACGAAAATCAATATGATTTGCTTTTTTTAGAAAATTATCTAAAAGATTTTTACTTTAATAGAATATTTTTTATACCTAAAATTTTAATGTTTTCTGATTTAAAACCTGATAAAATTTGTTTAAACACAATTCCTTTTAAAATGAATTATTTAGACGAAATAAACATTGTTTTAGATTTTAAAATAATTAAAACAATACTTCTTTATTTTAAAAAATAAAATGGAAAAAAGAGAAATAATTATTGATATTGAGCCGTGTTCGGCTGTAAGAATGACTAATTCAGATAGATGGAAAAAAGAAAATCATGTTAATCCAAATTTAAGAATGAGAAAATGTGTCAAAAAATATTTTGATTTTAAAAGAAAACTTTTATACGAATTTGAAAAAAATAATATAAATTTAAAAGATGAATTAAACATTGTGTTTTATTTAAAAATTCCAGATAGTTTAAGTTCAAAAAAGAAAGATTTATTAAAAGGCTCTCCCCATAAAAAAAGACCTGATTTAGACAACCTTGTTAAAGCAGTTATGGATGCCGTAAGAAAAGAAGATGGTGATATTTTTAAAATTATTGCAGAAAAAAGATATTCAGACAAAAATTATCCTTATATTAAAATTATTGTTTAATTTAGCAAAAAAAAAATTACATTTATGGTTGAAAAAACAAATGATGCAACAAATGGAGGAATAGTTCAAGGTAAAAGCCATGAAGAAGGCGGTGTAAAGGGCGTTATTATTACAGACAACAACAGACCAATAGAAGTAGAGGGCGGTGAAGCAATAATTAACAAAGAAGCGGTTAAAAAATATTGGAAAATTTTAAATAAAATTAACACAATTACAGGAGGCAATCCTATTTTAAATCCAAACATTAAATATCAGGAAGGAGGCACTATTGATAATCAATCAGAAAACGATATATTACAATTACTTAATGTTTGCAATATAATGTTAAGTACCGAATTAGACGAGGAAGAAAGAGAAATGTTTGAAGTAATAAAAGCAGGGTGTCAAGAAAAACTTAATAAGTTAAAACAGGAAAATAACATTTATGAGTTTTATACAAAGAACGGAATAATTATTTTACATGATATAAATTATTTTAGTTTTGAAAAACCAACTAATATAAATATATCACTTTCCGATTTTAGTTTTGAAAATTTGTCAAATTTTAGAAAAAGAATATTTTTAAAAAAAGAATTTAATGGAATAAATTATTTATATTTCAATAAAGGAAAAGGATTTTTTGTAACTGATAGTCAAATGCTTTTTTTCTTTAAGGATTCAAATATAAAAGAAAACACGTCTTATGATTTTTTAAATAAAGAATATAGCGATAAAAAAGTTTTAGAAGTTAGTCCAATACTTAGTAAAAAAGAATATAGTATAAAACTCAATGTTCAGGAAATTATTTTTGTTTGTAATTATTTTAAAAAATTTAATGAATTTAATGAATTTTATGATTATGAAAGACAAAATTTAAATTTATACAAAGTTATATTAAAATTAGATTCAGATTATTTTATAAGTTTTGATATAAGAATTTTATCAAACATTTTTAAATTACTTGCTTCAAACGGTATAAAGGAAATTTATATGAATTATTCAATTAACAAATATTATTCAATAGATTCTTCAATAATATTTTCAAAAAAAGAATTAGTAAATGTTGATATAATAGAAAACATTGATGAAAAAGATTTTATTATTATTGCTATGCCGATAAAAAATAACAACTCATACGAAAATTATTATGACTGTATTAACAAAAAAATTTGTTTAAATTTTAAAAAACAAATAGATGTTTCTAATGAAAGTTATTATATTGAACAAAATTCATATTTTAATTTTGATATAAATAATATAAAATTTGAAGACAATTACGAAAATAATCTAAGTTATCAATTTAAACTCATTAAAAAATCTTTTACCAAATTATTAAATGAATATTTAATTTTTAATTCTATTTCAAAAAATTATTTTAAAAATCCAACATCAAATATTTATTTAAAATTACCAAACGAAAGAAACGATATTTTAATTTTTGTTAATAATAATTTTTATCATTTTAAAAACAAACAAATAAAAGATTTTCATGAAGAAAAAACAGAAGTTTTTTTGAAGTTGACAAAACAAAATTTTGATAAAAAAATAAAATTAAATTATGATGGTTATATTTATTTGATTTTTTATAATAACAAAATTTATTTAACTAATTTCAAATCATTTATATTTTTCTTTGAAAGTAATCTGTATTTTGGAAAACAAAATAAATATTTATTTTATGAATGGTTTTTTAATTTTAACATAAACTTTTTTATCGAAAGTAAAAACATTGAGTTTGTGAATTACAATGATTATATAATAATATTTTTTGACTATATTGGTTTTAAGTTTTCAAATAAATTTGAACAAGAAGTTGAAGATAAATACATTGAAAGATTATCTCAATATAATAAATATTTTACAAAAATAAAAAACGGCATAATATCAATAAATAAATTAAATTTACAAGAAACTGAAAAAACCGACATTTATTACGTTTATTCTTTTTAAAAAAAACAATATATTTGCAACATGGATACATTTGACGATATTTTAAAAGGAAATGTTTGGAACGAAAAAGACCAAACAAGCGAAGATTTAATCAGACAATTTTACAACAGAAAAAAAGATTATGTTTTGTCTGAAATAGAAAAAGTTTTAAATATTGATTTTTTTCCAATTTTATCAAAAAACGAAAAACTGAAAAATTTAATTCCAAATGATGTAAATAAAATAATTTTAAAAAGATTAGGATATAAACCAAGAATTTTTTTTGAAAAAACAAGCGTCATAGCACAATGCGAATTTAACATAAAATCACAAAAACAAAGATTTATTAAATTTAACTTTTATTTTATTAAAAATGACAATAATTTTGACAAAAATATGAAAGATATAATTAGTCATGAAATTTCTCACGCCTTATGTGAGGCTATTTTTTTTGATTTTAATAAATTTAATATTGAAACCATTTTTAATAAAGACCCTGAATATTATTTAAAACAAGGACACGGAAGTTATTTTTTTGAAATTTGCAAAACAATAAACAAAGACGGAATATGTAATATTACTTATAAAGATTATTCTCAAAATTTATATGACACAATGTATGTTTATAATTGTGTAAATTGTGGATACAATGGTACTTTATTTTATTATTCTAAATTTCAAAAATGCGAAAAATGCAATAAAGCAGTTTTATTAACCAAAAAAAAATAAAAAAATGGAAAACAGCAAAAATATAAATTTTGATAACATTTTAAAAATTTTAAAATTAGTTATTAAAGAAAAATATAACTACGATATTAAAAATGATAATTTAATACTATATTTTGAAGATAAAGACACAACTATTTTAATAAACAAAAAAGGCGATTTATACAACTGCAATGTATCTAATTATAGAATAAATTGTCCAGATGAAATAAAATTGGTTAGATTTATTAAATCAACCATTGATAACAATTATGAAGGCGGTGGATTGTTATATCAAAATTATGAACCAGAAAGTACATTTTCTAAGAATATTGGGATGGTATCTCCATCTTCTATGTATTTGGAAACAAAAAATTATTTAAAAAAAATACGTGCAGAAATAGCGTCTAAATACAATCTAACATTAGAAGAATATGTTGCTAAAAAACTACATTATAAAGACGTAAATGATTTATGTTACGACGAATATAGAAAAGATGAAACAGGTAAAAAATATGTTAAATTCTCAAACGAGCAAATTGATGCAATAGCAATAGCAATATTTAATACAGAAGAAATTGGAACTGCCTTGATAATATCTGACCAAACTGGTGTTGGTAAAGGGAGGGTTGCAGCAGGCATAATTAGATATACAATTTTAGAATTGAGAAAAACTCCGATTTTCTTTACTAAAAGAAAAAATTTGCTAAATGATATTTATAGAGATTTATACGACATAGGTTTTGACGTTGGCGTTTCAAAATATAGAAGAGTAATTAAAGAAAGCATGAAAAAAGATGAATGGACTGAAAAAGACATTTTAGAAGTAATAAAAAAAGATATAAAATACAATGAAAAAGAAACTGGCGATACTTGGTTTTCATTTATTGACTATGATTTAGATGAGAGTTTAGAAGAAAGTGTAGATACAAATAAAATATTGTCTTATTTTTTGGGAGAAGATGTTGATTTAAATGAAAACGAACTTATTGAAGTTGAAAAAATAGTATCTGAATATGAAACTAAAATAAATATTGAGGGCGGATATTTTATATATGATTATATTGAAATATCAGATTTAGAATATGAAAAAATGGTAAAACAAAAAGAAAAAGAAAGTAGAATACCTGTTATTCCTTTTATTCCTTTTAAATATTCAATTTTAAATCAAAGCAATGAAATAATATACACTTCACCTACTAATGAAGAAATTAAAACAGCATTAGGATATGTTAAAAGAAACAATAAGTATGTTTATAAAGAAAAGCCAACAAATTTTATTTTAAAATCAAAATATAAACTTATATGTTTACCTTATTCACAATTACAAAGAGCAGTTGTTAAAGACAATAATGGATTAGTTATAGATTACAAACCAATCGCAAAGTTTTGTATGTTTCATGCCAATAATAACGTGATAATATTAGACGAAAGCCATGCTTCAGCAGGAGTAACTCCACAAGGAGTGCCGTCAAATATATTTCAGGTTATAGGACAAATGGTAAATAATTCAAAAAATACAATTTATTTATCAGCCACGTTTGCTAAACATGAAAGAAACATACCGCTATATGCACTTAAAACAAGTTTAAAAAGTGCAGGAGTAAGCACAAGTCAACTAATTCAGGTTTTTAAAACATCATCAGACGCATTAAAAGAAGCAATATCAGTAGAATTGGCAAAAAACGGAGAGTTAATCAGAAGGCAAAGAGTTTCAGGTTCAACAATGGAAATAATCAATACAAAGGAGGAAGAAAATATTGGTCAAAATCAAATATATCAATTAAGTGTTTTAAGTAAAATATACGATTTGGCACTTATTTTAGATTCAAAAAGAATTAAAAAAATCGAAGAATATTCAGAAGAATTTCATTTAAAAAATTTTAGAAGTTTTAAGGCAAATAACTTTCTTATTTTTAATACATTTTTACTTGGACTTAAAATTGATAAAACATTAGAAAAAGCATTAGATTTAATAAATAATGGATATAAAGTTATTATTGGTATTTCAAATACAATAGAAACAAAACTTTTGCAAGTTCCAAAAAATTTTTTTCAAATGAATTTAGATAAATTAACAGATACACACAAAGAGAATGATTTAATTGAGAATAATTTTAAATATTTATTTTTAACATATTTATTGTATAATTTAAAAGCAAAAGTAAGAGTTCATGATGAATATGATGAGGAAAAATATGAAAGCAGATTCCTTTTTGACAAAAGATACACTTATTTAACAGAAATTTGGGATATTTTAAAATATGACTATGAAAATGTTGCCAAACAAATATTAGATTCAGATTTACTTTTACCGATTTCTCCTATTGATGTTCTAATGAATAAAATAAAACAATTTACTACCATTGAAGAAATAACAGGCAGAAAATATTGTCTTGTTAAAGATGATGTAAACGACACAAATAATTTAGGTTTATGGAGAATTGTAAAAAAACAAAACAATGATATACCAACTATTATTCATAAATTTAATAATAATGAAATAAATTGTCTTATTATTAACAGGTCTGGTGCTGAGGGAATATCTTTACACGCAAGACCATACGGAATTTCACAAAAATTTTATCCTGTAAAAAAACAATTAGTTTCTGACGAATATAACGAACAAAAAGAGATATTATTAGGCTTTCCACAAAATCATAATGACAAATCAGAAGTTAAAAGGAGGGCAATGATAATTACGCAAATGGAGTTGGATATTTCAGCAGAAGTGCAAAAACTTGGAAGAATAGACAGAACAAATCAAGTTTATCCGCCACATTTTGTTTATATTAACAGTATAATTCCTTCGGAGGGTAGGATAAACGGACTTATGCAAAGAAAAATTGCAAACCTTATGAGTTTCACAACTGGAAGCAGTGAGTTGGGTAAAGAAATAATTGACTTTGATGACGTTTTAACAAGAACTGGTGTTGATGCTTATAATGATTTAAATAAAAATATAATAAGAACAATATCTGAATTAGATGCAGTTTTAAAACAAACATACTTTTTAGATTATGAAAGTCAAAAAACATTTTACGATTCATTTTTTAGAAGGATAAAGGAAAGGATTGAAGAACAAAAAAGATTAGGAAATTACGAAGAAAAAATGTCTATTAAAAATTACAACGCTCAAATAGTTGATAAAAAATTATTATTTATTGGAGATGAATTTTCAAACAGCACTTTTGGAAGGCATTTTTATTTATCATTATATGACTGTTTTGAGAAGAGAACGAAAAACACCGAAGATGATATTAAAAATTACATAAGTTCACATTTATACCAGAATTTTGACAACAAAAGAGAGGGCGGTAAATTTAATGATTTAAACTTATATTTAAAACACATTGAAAAACACTTTTTAGATAAACAAAAATCAATAACATCATTTTACGAAAATTCTAAAGAATTTAATAATAATAGAAATAAAAAATTAAATGAAGAGAAAGAAATATTGGAAAAATATTTTGAAACAGAGGATGCAAAAAAAATGGAAAGATATAAAGAACTTAAATATCAAAAAAATGAATTAAACAATAAAATAAAAGAATTGTCTTTAAAGATTTCTGAAATCGAAGATGTATCTGATGATTTATTTATAGAATTAAAAGAAAATAAAGAAAAAATTAAAAATATAACAGAAGAGATTGAAAAAATTGAAAACATTCCTTACTTAGAAGATTTAGAGAATAAACACAAAGAAAATAAAAATAAACTTAAAAATATACAAGATGAGATTGATAAAATTAACAAGATGTTGCAAAAAATGGAAGAAGATTACCATAAAAATATAAATAATTTAAAGACAATGTTAGAATTTTCTAATTCAATCGGAAAAATAGTTTATTACAAAAAAAATGAAATTAAAGATAATTTTTTTGAAAATGAAGATGAAATTGAAAAAAAAGAACAAACAAAAAATAAAGTAACTGTTGAAGAAAGTTATGCCACTATAGTTGCTGTTTATCCAGACAATAATGATGAAACTATACCATCTAAGTTTTATATTGTTTTAATGAACACTTTAGAAAACATTACACTTACTTTAACTGATATTCAAAAAGAAAGATTTGAAATTTTAATAAATTATGACGATAAAACAAATGTTTTTTACAAAAAAAATTGGAATAATATAATTAAAGACATAGACACTACTTATAAAGTACAAAACATTTTTATAACAGGAAATTTAATAAGAGGTTATCTTTTGTCAAATTCTATTACAAGAAGAAAAAATATTGAAAAGTTTACTATTCAAAGTAATGAAAATAATAACAGCAATTTAACATATAAAATAGGAATTAAATTAAATTTTAGCGACGAAAAAGAATTTAATAGCGTGTTTAATAAGTATTTTGTGAACAAATATTATCTTTCATTTTCTACTAACAAATATAACATAAAACATATATTTGATTTTTATATAAGATTTTTTATACTATTGGAATTAAATAAAGAATTATGGATTAAAAGATATTTTTCAAAGTTATCTGATGCAAGTAAAATATATATTGAAACAAACCAAATTGAATCTGTTTTTTATTTTAATGATTATATTTTAATTTTTAAATATTTAAAAAATGAAAAAAAATTAACATTTTTAATTTTAATGAATAAAACTGAAAGTTTAAAATTATTTGTTTATTGTTTTAATAGTTTTTACCAAAAATATCCAGAAAAAAAAGATGAAAATTCTTTTAAAATGTATTATTATGGCAATAATAAAAATGTTTACAATACAATAATGAAAATAACAAAAGACACATTTTTTGAAAATGTTATTAAAGAATATGCTCCTGTTATTGAAATTACTAATCGTTACAATAATACAGAATTTACACCTTTTTTTGGAATATATTGGGAATTTGATTTTGATTTTGATGAAAACGAAAATGAAAACGAAAATGAAAACGAAAATGAATTAAATTATCTATTTAAAGATTTTTTAATTTATTGTTATGAATTTTTAAATATAAATTTTATATTTTCAGTAAATTCAGTATGCCTGCCATTTTTTGAAAAATATTATACTGAAGATGTTGAAATTTTAAAAACAAAACAAATTATTGAAAATAATACTATAAATGAAATTGATGAAACATTTGTTGAGAGAAAGGTTAGGCAGTATGTTTATGAAATTATTGAATATCTAAACAAAAACTAAAAAAATGGAACAAAAAATTATATTTTACGACTTGTTGGCGGATTTTCTAAAAACAAGGATAGATTTTGACAATGAACTAACGTTAAAAATTGATAAACTCATCCATGAAATAGAAAATAATATTGATATTAAATATACGGACGTGTTTGATGATAAATTTCCAGAATTTGCAATTTTGTCATGGAATTTGTTTTGTAAACACGACGTTAGTGAACCAACCGACAACATAATTTTATTTATACAAAAATATTTGCACGATTTATATGAAGGCGACTTTAAAGAAGATTTAATTGAAATTGTTAACAACTTTGTTGATAAAAATTTTGTAATTGATAACAAATTAGATATTTTTGCTGTAAGTTTGGAGGAATTGGAAAACTTAAAAGTTCCAATTTTTC
Source organism: Candidatus Woesearchaeota archaeon (assembly GCA_038825025.1). Lineage (GTDB taxonomy): Archaea > Nanobdellota > Nanobdellia > Woesearchaeales > GW2011-AR15 > JAAXVZ01. Next base: position 10,888 of record JAWBPL010000010.1, read on the forward strand.
TTAAAGACAAAATATATTTAATTAAAAAACAATATGAAGAAGAACAACAAAAAGCAATCGAAGAAGTTGCCGAGCAAAAAGAAGTTGGAAAGCCAACAGAGCAAAAAGAAGTTGGAAAGCCAACAGAGCAAAAAGAAGTTGGAAAGCCAACAGAGCAAAAAGAAGTTGGAAAGCCAACAGAGCAAAAAGAAGTTGGAAAGCCAACAGAGCAAAAAGACAAAGAAAATC
>JAWBPL010000011.1:0-10486 GCA_038825025.1 Candidatus Woesearchaeota archaeon
GTTGCATCTGGCAAATTATATAATAAAAAAGAAGCATTTGTTATACTTCCTGTTTCAGTAGTGCAGTTTGTTCTTACTCTTAATATTGTGTTTCCATAAGATATTGAGTTACATGGTTGCCAATTATTTAAAGTATTAATTTCACATTGATATGAATGAATTAATGGTTTTGGTGGTTCAGTATAATTAATTACAATTGTTCTATTTAAACCCCAGGTTCCTTGTGTTCTGTTATCATAAGCTAAGCAATTCCAAGTATAATTTCCTGTTGCCAATAATAAAGTCCATTGACAACTTCCTGTTAATGTTCCTATATTGCAAGTCTGATTTAATGCAAACGAATTATTATTTAAGTTTGTTATATAAAGAGAAATATTACTTACTCTTATATCATCTACAGCTGAGCAATTAAATGTTAAATTTATTGGGCTTATAGTATCATTATAATAATAACTTGAAGGCTGATTTTGTGTAATATTTGGTGGATAATCTCTCAAATAAGTTACATTGAAAAATAAAACATCAACATATAAATTTCTATTTCCTCCGCCAGAAGCATCTCTTTGAACCTGTGCAACTGCTTGAGCTGCTGTTCCTGTTCCATCAAAATTACTACAAGTCCATGCTTCTAATCCTGTTATAGTATTGCAAATAACACCAGGATTTGCTGTAGTTCCTGGCAATGTTGTTGTTACTGTTGTTGGTGAAGCCCAATTGTTTCTGTCAACTGCAATTCTAGCAACATCATAGCCAACATCACGCCACCATTCATAACATAATTGAACATTTGTAATTGAGATACAATCTGTTATTGTAGAATCATATGCAGAAATTCTAATGCCAGACCATCTATTGTTATTAGCACTAATTGTTGTTTCATAAAATCCATCATTGCATGTTAATAAATCACCAGTAGCACCACATGAATTAGGATATATTCCATCACAAGCACTAGCAAAAGTATTCTGTCCAACAGAATTATCTTGTGCTTGGCAGGATTGTGCATACATAATAGGATCAACTGCTAAAAACCATTGTTTTGCCTCATTAAATATTTTTGTAATATTAGTTTCATTGCTTAATTCATAAACAATATAAGATTGAAGCTCATATAAAGCTGGTGTTATAAAAGGCACTAATGCAGTATAATTAACTTCTGTATTGTTTGAAATTTGCCATGTTAAATAATAATAATTAGAATCATTAGTAATTATTGCATTAGTTTCAATAATTTCAAAACTTATTGGGATTTTTTCTGTTAAATTGAAATTACTTAAATTAATATTGGAAATTATTTTTAATTTTGTTGTAAATGAATCTCTCCAAGGGTCTGTTGTTAATGGGCTTTTTCTTATAATTTCAAAATCATAATTATCTAAAACAGAAAAATAAGAAAACAAAGTTGTGTTAATTAAATTGCTATAAACATTAGCAAAAATAGTATAATTTCCTTGTTCTTTTGTAGTAAAGTTTAATTCATAAATTCCTTTTTCTATTTCAGAGATATTATAATCTGTTGAATAATTAAATATTTGATTGCTTGGTGTAATTATTTTGACAGAAATATTTGCATTTGATATTAAATGCCCTGTATAATCCAATGCAGTAATCCATATCTGCATTGTTTCATTTTCTTTATACAAGGATTTATTTGTGTTTATTGATGCTAATCCCAATTCATAATAAGCCGGATCTGTGCTATTTATTTCTATTAAGTAAGTTTTTCCTCTTTCTAAATTTTCAATTAATTCAAAATTGCCATAGCATTTTTGCTCTGTAAAATTCCAGTCTTTACATTTTAATAAAACATCGGAACTTGCATTAATTTCAATAAAGCCATTGCTGAAATTAACATTTGTAGGATCTATTGCAATTGCTTTTTCAATATCTTTAAAATTTGTTTTTTGATTTTCTATTTCTTCTAAACCTAAATTAAAATCGCCATCAAAAGAAACATTTTTAAGTTTTATTTTTTTTATTCCTCTGATTTTTGGGTCTATTTCTATATTATATTCTTGATTTGGGATATTTAAAACAGATAATGTATCAAAACTAACATTTCTTAATTTCTCATTAGATAAAGTAATATTAGCTATTAAATAATAGCCTTTGCTGTTTTTTATTTTAAAATTTGTTTTTTCCACTATTTCAGATAAATAGTCATTTGAATTATTTATTTTGTATTCTCCAATTATATTTTTATTTATTTCGTTTTTTGATAAGTTTTTAATAATCTCTTCTTGACTTAAATTGTAATCATTATTATTTTTCCCATAATTTTTTTCTAAATCCACAAAGAAATTAATCTTTTTTTCTTTATCATTATTTTTGGATTTTAAAATTAAGGAATAATAACCTTGTGTTTTTGGTATAAACTTTATAATATTTGTTTTTAAATCCAGATAATTAAACTTTCCATAAGGTGTATCTATTAATAAAGTATCATTTTCTGTTGAATTTAAATATATAAAAATTGTTTCTCCAAGAGAATAATTTTCTTTTTCAATAAATAAATTATTATCTATCTTATCTAATAAATTATTATCTAATTCATTTTTTTCATTATTTTGATAATTTTTTATCTCTCTTTCAGATTCTAATGTATTTTCAACATAAAAATTTTCAGAAGCTATTATCTCTTTATTTTTAGAAATTAAGATTCTATAATTTCCATGAATATTCGGCTTATATCTTATTATATTTGAAGGGTAAGGATATTTGTAAATCGCATTAGGTGTATATAAGTCAATTGAAATGTTTTCAAAATCATCTAAATTAATTCTTATTTCAACTAATTCATTTATTAAGAATTTTTTTTTATTTATCTCAATTATTTTGCCATTTTCTTTATAATTAAAAATATTTTCAGCATTAATAATTACAAAAGAGATTATTAAAATTATAACTATTAAAAACAAAGATACATATCTTGGGGCTTTTATTTGAAACATTTTTTTATGTTGCTTTTTTAGTTTAGTATTTTTATTTTTGTATTTTTATTTATCATATTTTGTATTTTTATTTATCATATTTTGTATTAGGATATTTTGTATTTTTATTTTCATATATTTGTATTAGTTTATAGCATTTTTTTATTATACTTTTTATTAATCTATATTTTTGTATTATTTTGAAAAATCAAATTATTTTTTATTTGACTTAACAATTCATAATATTTTTCATATGAATAAAGTATAACAAATTCTGATAAAACTGACTTGTTTTTCAATAAATATTGCTGAAATGAAGTTTTATCAAAAAATATTAAATTGAATCTTTTTATTTCTTTATAAAGATTTTTTATAGCTTCTTGATCATTTAGATAATCCAAAACAACAATCAAAGAATTATTATGCAAGATAATTGTCAATATATTAAACCTGTTTTTTATATCTTTTATTTCAAGTAATAAGTTTTCTATTTTTCCTTTATACTTTTGTTTTTTTTCAGATTCATTTAAAGTCAATAATGCAATTGCTTTTTCATTTTCTAAATTTATAGTGCATAAATAACTTTTTCCAGCAACAATTTTTGTTAAAATTCCCTCTTTAATTAAAGAATTTACTTTGTTGTTTATATTGGGATAGGCTTTATTTAATTCTTTTGCAATCTGGTTTATGCTTAAAAATGAAGAAATATCTCTATTAAAAATAGATATAATCTCTTTTTCTAATTTATTGCCTATCAACTTATATCCTTTTATAAAATAAATAAACTTTAAAATATCATTAAAAAAATTTTAATAATTTTAATATAAATAAAATATTATACTTAAAATAATATAATAATTTAAATATTTTTCTGTTAGTTAAATTGAGAAAATAATTTGATAAAATACTTTAATAAATATAAAAAAATTATTAAAAAGATTAAATATAAAATAATAATTAAAAATAATATAATATTATACTAAAAATAATATAATAGTCTTTAATAGTCTTTAATAGTCTTTAATAATCTTTAATAATTTCTAGTTTAAGATTTTAAAATTAATAATCCAGTTTTATTATATAAAACATAAATCATTGCAAAATAAAATTATAAATATAATATTAAAAAAATAAACAAAAAAGAAAGATATTCAAAAAAAAAGAAAAAATATTTAAGCAAAGGTTTTTTGTAAATAATATAACAAAAAATAATATTTTTGTTATTTAATTTGTTATTTAATTATTTAATTTGTTATTTAATTTTATAAAATAATAAAAATAAAACTTTTATAAAAAATGATTGCTGTCATAAAAAACAATTATAAAACCAAAAAAGAAATAATTATAGATATGTTGTGTTCTATTTTTGGAAATAATGTTAAAAATATCATTGAAGAAAATTATAATAATGAACAGGAATTAATTAAATTAGCAATCCATATGTTAATTGGCTATATGGGAAAAGACAATACTATAAAAATTCTTTTAAAAGATGGAATAATAAAAAAAGAAGATATTAATAATTTTAATTTTGAATAATTTTTTTATTTATAAAAAGAAGTTGATTAAAGTGAAAATAATAAAAAAAGATTTAACCAAAAATTTAACAATAATCTTTTTCATTTTTTATGTTATTTTTTTGTTTGTATTTTTTTATTTTAAAATTGGCGAAACTTATTATCATAATATATTAAATTATCTCAATTTTTTAAATCATATAATTGCCTTATTTTTTGGTTATAGTGCAATAAATTATTTTAAATTATCTAACAAACAAGGAAAAATAGCTTTTTTTATTAGTTTAAGTGTTTTAATGTGGCTTATTGGAGAAATTATATGGCAATTTAATAATAATGCAATTATTTCTATTGCCGATTTTTTTTATTTATTAGGCTATCCATTTATGATGATAAGCATATTTCTTGCAATAACTATTTCAGATAATCATTTTATATCAAATAAAAAACAATTATTTTTTTTATTTTTTGGAATTATATTAATAACTATTTTATATTTTAAAATTTCACCTATTAATTGGCAAAAGGAAATTTCTTTTTTAGAAAATTTAGTAACTTCTGGTTATGTAATTGCTGATTTTATTTTACTTATTCCTTGCTTTGCATTAATTCTTGTTTTTTGGAAAGGTGAATATAAAAAAGCATGGATTTATCTTTTAATAGGTGTTTTTTTTATTATAATAGGAGACACATATTATGCAATTAATTATGAAACTTATGAAAAAGGCAGTCTTTTTGATTTAACATGGTTTTATGGTTATTTGTTTTTTTCATTAGCTCTTTATACAATGAAACAAAAAGCACAAGAAAGCTTAGATTTTTTAAAAGAAAAATTAAGCAAAGACAAATAAAAAAATATAATAACTATAAAAAATAGAAAAAGAAATTAAAATAATAATAAAAAAATTAAAATCTTTTTTTAAAAGAAACTTTTTAAAACTATAAACACTTTTTAAAACTATAAAAAAGTCTAATTATAATTCTATAACTTTATCAACAAACATATTCAAATCTTTAATTAAGGTTTCAGAATCTTCTTTTAAAGTTAATAAAATAGTTTTTTTTCCTAAAACTCTTGCTTTTGTTATTAAATTATGTGCAAACTTTATTACTTGCCCAATATCTTGATAAATTATCAATGTTGAAATTGTATCAAAAATAATTAAATCAACATTTTTTTCTTGAACTAATGATGAAAAACTGACACTTATCTCTGTTAATGCACTTGGCGATGAAACAAAGATACAATTACTTACTATTGGCGGAGCCATAACTGTTGAAGTTATAGCATCAACAAAAAAAAATTTATCTTTATCAATTCCGATTTTGCCTAAATCAGAAGTTATTTTTGTGAAAGGCTTATTTAATGTTATATAGCCAATTGAATTGGATATATTATTTGATTCTTTTATTATTTGAATTATATTTTCAGAATAATTTAGTTTTGAGCTTATTAATAATAAAATATCAAAATCGTTTATATCTTTTTTAAGGTCCATTTTTTTAACTTTATTATTTTTTTAATATCTTGTTTTCTTTATTTTTTAAAGATTGTTTTTATATACTTATATTAAATTTTGTAATACTAATTTAATGCATTTTTAACTCTTTTAATAAAATCTGCATTATCAAATGGTTTTGTAATATAATCTGAAACATTCATCTCCTTTAAAATATCTTTTCCTAATTCTGAAAACCTTGCAACAGTAACAAAAATTACTTTTAGATTTTTTGTTTTTTCATTCCCCCTTATTTTCTCGCATACTTCCCTGCCTGTCATTCCTGGCATCATCATATCTAATAAAATTAAATCTGGTTTTATTTTTTTTAATAAGTCTAAGGCTTCCTGCCCTGATTGTGCCATTATTACATTGTAATTTTCAACTTCTAAGATTGCCTTTTCTAATTCTAAAATATTTGGTTCATCATCAACAACTAAAATTGTTTTTTTTTTCATTTTTTTAATATACATTTATTAACTACTTGTTTATTATATAGGAATTATTTTTATTGATTTGTTTTTTATTGATTTGTATAAAATTATATAAAATAATTTCTTTTTTTATACTTTTTTATTTTGTTCTATTATCTTTGGAATTTTTTTAATTAATTTTATTTTAAATTCAAAAGTTGTTCCTTTTCCTACTTTACTATTAAACCATATTTTACCATTTAAAGCCTCAACAATTCCTTTACAAATAGATAAGCCTAAGCCGCTGCCGCCAACCTTTCTTGTATAACTTGAATCAATTTGATAAAATCTTTGAAATAAGTTTTTATGCTCTTTTTCTGGAATTCCCAAACCAGTATCAATAACTCTAAAATGAATATATTTATTTTTTTTATCAAAAAATGTTTCTACTTTTATATGGCCTTTTTCAGTATATTTTATAGAATTATTTACTAAATTACTTATAACTTGAATTAGTCTTGATTTGTCAGTATAAAACAATGGAATTTTGTTTTTTATTACATAAAATGATTTTAACCCTTTCTTTTTTATTTGCATATCACATAAATTAAAAACTTGATTTAATATTTCCTGAGCAGATGTTTTTTCAAAATAAAATTTCATTGTTCCTAAATCTAATCTTGATAAATCTAATATATCTGTAATTAATTTTCCCAATCTCTCTGTATCTTGAGTAATTATATTAAAATACTGCTCTCTTAATTTTTTATTTTTTTGAATTTTAGGATTTTTTAATAATTCAACAAAGCCTTTTATGCTAGTTAATGGTGTTTTTAATTCATGTGCTGTAATTGATAAAAATTCATCTTTTTTCTTGTCCATTAATTTTAATTTTTCTATTGTTTCATTAAGCCTTATTTTTGCTTTTATTAATTCTTTATTATTATCGTCAAAATCATTTAATAAATTTATTATTGCTTTTTTTGTTTTTTCTAATTCATATACTTTATTTTGCAATTCTATAGTTCTTTTATTTATTTCATTTTCAAGATTTTTATTTAAGGCATTTAATTGTTTTGTTCTTTCAAGAATTTTAGTTTCCAGTTCTTGGTTTAATTTTTCCAATTCAATTGTTTTTTCTTTAATCCTTGTTTTTAATTCTTTTGTAATAAAAAAGTTTAAAATAAATGCCAGAAAGATTATAGATAAAATTAATAATATAGTATTTAACCATAATAGATTTGTTGTTTTATTAATGTCCTTAAGTATAATCTTTTTATCTACTTTAATAAAAAAACCAAGTTTTAAATAATCTATATATTTATAGGTTCCAATAAATTCATTATTATTTAAATTAAAATCTTTTTTTAAATCATCAGTTCTTTTAAAATATACCTCTCCATTTTCTATCAAAGATTCATTATTAGAAATATTATTAGTTAAAAGATCTAAATCATAAAACACCATTTCACTTAAGTTAGTTAAATTTTCTTTTAAGCTATAAAATAAAGATTTATCTATGAAAGCAATTAAGTTTTGCTCTTTAAATTTTTTAGAAATAACAAAAAAAGAATCTGTTTTGTTTAAAAAGGTTATATTATAAGTATCATTTGTTAAAAACAAAGAATGAATAAAAAAATCTTTTTCTCTTATTTTTCTTAATTCCTCATCTGATAAATTTTCTTGAGTTGTTAAAGATTCTAAAAATAGATTATAGTTCTTAAAAATATGTTCTATGTGATGCTTGTTTAAATTTGCTATTGATTGAAGTTCTTTTTGATTAAAGTCTATTGCTAATTTTTCTATTTTTTTAGTTTGATAAAAAGTATTTATTATCAAGAATATTATTAAAATTAAAGCTAGTAAAAATACAAAATAAATAAAAAATTTAGGATTAATTAAAGAAATAAGTAAAATAACAAAAAATAAAATAATAATTAAAACAATAATAAAAGTAAAAATATCTATTTTTTTTGGATTTTCATCTCTAGTAATTATTTGTAAATCATTTTTAAAATATTTTTCATATAATTTATCATAGGTTCCATCTGCAATTTTTTTAGATAACCCCTCATTTAATATATTTAATAATTCTTTATTTCCTTTAGATACTGCAAAAGAAAAATCTTGTTTATAATCTAAAAGTAAAAAAGCTTTTTCAATATTTGTGAGATTTAATTTTTTTATAATTGAATTTCCAACAATTTCTTGAACAACAATTGCATCATAGTTTCCTTTACTTAAAAGATTAAAAGCTTCTTCATAAGTGTTTGTTGTTATTATTTGATTTGTTAAATTTTTTCTTAATATATATTCCTCTGCATTGTCTCCTTTCATAACAATTATTTTTTTATTTTTTAATTTTTCATAAGTTGTAATATCAGAATCTCTGACAAAAACAGCACCTCTTAAAGTTAAATAAGGAACTGAAAAATCAAAAAATGCTTCTCTTTCCGGTGTAATAGCTACTAATGGCAAAACATCAATTTTTTTATTAATTAAATCATTTTTTATATTATTCCAATCATCAATATAAAAACTAGCTTCATAACCTTGAGAATTTAAAACTTCTTTTAATAATTCAACAGAAAAACCACTCGGGGTTAAATTACCACTTTGATTTAAAACAATTGCCAATGGCACATAATCTTTTTCAGAAGCGGATTTTAATTTTTTCTCAGATTTAATGTAAAAGTTCATATTATTTTTTTTTAATATTTTATCATATGTGCCATCATATTTTATTTTTTTTAAGCCTTCATTAAAATCATAAATTATTTTTAAGTAGTTTGGCAATTTTTTTGTTATTATGACATGTGCAGGAATTGATTTTAAAGAAGGGGATAAACAATAGATTTTTGAATTAGAATAAAAATTGTTTTTGTAATATTGAAATTGAGCCTTGTCAATTATAATTAAATCAACCTCTCCTTTCAGTAATTTATCAATATTCTCAAAATCAAAAACAGATTCAATTTTTGTTAAATTTGCTTTTTTGAATTCCTCTGGATAACCATAATCTTTAACAGAGCCTATTTTAAAATTTTTTAAACTTTCTAATCCAGTAAATTCACTTATATTATAATTAGGCAAAGTGCAAAATACAAATTCTGTTGGAGGCATTTCATCAGAATAAGCAAAATAATTTTCCATTTCTTCTGTATACCCAAAATGTATAATTCCAGCATATAAACCATTTTTAGCACTATTATAAGCTTCAGTCCAAGACATTATTTTTACATCAATATTATAATTCTGCCTTTTAAAAGCCTCTTTAGTTAATTCAGTAAAAAATCCTTTTTCTGGTAATAAATTACTTGTATATGGAGGATACTCCGGAGCAACTAGAACTAAATTTTTATGAAAATAATTGAAAATATATTCTCTACTAGAAGAACTATTAAAATATGAAGTTGCACCAACAATTAACCTTTTATTATCTTTTGTTGTTTTTTTTACACATGTTAAATACATAAATTTTCTTGATTTTGTTCCGTCTTCCTCAATCCAATCGTAATAGCCATAAGAATCAAGACAAGAACCTAATGTCCTATTTAAAATTAACCATGCATCTGGCAAATTATGTTTTAATAAAATGCTATTTGTTAATTCTAATCTTTTTTGTGGATGATAATAAATAATTCCTGAATCTGCATCTATTAAACTTGTATAAATATTTACATTATCTGTTTGCAAAGCAATCTCTGAAAAAAAAGAATCGTTTAAAAGTTCAGAAATTTTTTTTTCAGATATATTATAATTTTCTATATCAAGTGCTACTTTTTTTGCAAAATACTCAACATTTAATTCATTTATATTTTCTTTTTCTATTGAATAAACAAATTTTAAAAAAAAGATATTTAAAATAAACAAAACTGCTATAATTATAAAAAATATTATTCTAAATTTATTCTTTTTTATAATAATACTTTTAATACTATTCATTTTTTTATGATTTTTTTTCATAATTTTCTAACTTTTTTTTCAATTCTATCATCTTTAATTCTCTATTTATTGTTATTTTTTCAAACTTTTTTAATTCAGCAATCTTATCTTGCAATTCTCTTGTTTTTTCATTAATTTTTAATTCTAGTTCTTTATTTTGTTCTTCAATTTTATTTTTTGAA
>JAWBPL010000012.1:0-10359 GCA_038825025.1 Candidatus Woesearchaeota archaeon
AATATTTTTTTTAATTAATTCTTCTAAAATAATAAATTTCTTTTTAAGGCCTATGTTTGCAATTAAAACTGCATCTTCTTTAGGATTTATCTTTTCTATATCTTTTAAATTTGAAACTTTTACTATATTAAAGCCAGATTTATGAACTCCTCTTAATTCTTTTGGGCTGCCATAGCCAGGCTCTACTATAGCTTGTCTTTGCATTCTCTTTCTTTGTTTTGAGTCCCAACCTCTTGGTTTTCTCCAAGCAAGAGTAATTCTCTTTTTTTTATAAGCATCCTGTCTTGTAAATTTTGGATTTTTTGCTTTTTTTTTATTTTTAAAATCTAATAATTTTTTATTCATTTTTGATCAACTTTTTTTATTTGAATTATTTTATTTTGCAATTTTAATTTGTAATTTTTTTATAATTTAGTCATCAATTTTATTATTATATTTCTTCTCCTGATTTTTCAATTAAATAAATGCCATCTTGAAAAATTCTTCTATCAAAACCAGGCCTTCTTGTTATTCTTTCTATATCTGCTGAAACTTGTCCAGCTAATTCTTTATCATGACTTTCAACATGAATTAAATTACCATCTACTTTTACAGTTACATTTTCTTTTAATTTTAATTGCCTTGGTATTTTTTCTCCTAAAAAGTTTTTTACAATTAAATTACCATTTGCAACTGAAACATTCATAGGAAAATGACCTGAACATATTTTCAATGTGTATTTATATGGCTGCTTTAATCCTTCAAAGATATTTTTTAAATGAACTAAATAAGATTGAAAAACTGCTTTATCTTTTTTTGTTGCTGATTTGCAAACTAAATCAATTTCATTTTTATTTAAAGTAATATTTACTTTTGGATTGTCAAATTTTCTGCTTACTACTGCTTTTTGATACTTAAATGTGTAAAAATTTCCTTCTTTTGATACTGAAATTCCTTCAGGAATAATAATTTTTTCAATCAAATCTTTTTTTGTCATTTTTTAAACCTTATTTTTAATTATTTTTAATTGTTTGATTTTTTTAATTTTTAATTTTATTATTTTTATTATTTATCTCTGATTATAATTAATCATTTATATAATAAAAAACCTAATAAACAAAAGCAATTAATCTTCCACCTAAGTTATTTTTTATTGCTTCTTCATGAGTCATTAATCCTTTTGTTGTTGAAACTATTAAAAAGCCAAAACCAAATGCTGGCAAAAACCTTTTTTCAAATTTTTTATAGTCTTCTACTTTTGATTTATATCTTGGCTTTATGACCCCTGTTTTGTTAATGTTTCCTATTAAATTAATTTCTAAATATCCGCCTTTATCATCTTTATGTTCAACATAACTACCTAAATAATTATTGTCTTTTAATAAATCTAAAACTTTTCTTATCATTTTAGAGTTATTTTTAAGTAAAAGTGTTTTTCTTCCTTTTTTTTCTGCCATTGTTATATTTGAAAGCACATTTGCCAAGGGATCATTTAAAACCATTTTTATTACCTTTTTTTATATTTTATTTTCTATAATTTTTGTTAACTTTAATTTTTTTATTATACTAGTTATTATAAAAAGTATATTTTTTAATTATATTTTTTAAAACCTATTTTTGTTGAAATTTCTCTGAAACAACATCTGCAATATTTTAAACCATATTGACCTACAAAACCACCTACCCCACTTCTGCCACATCTTGTGCATTTTGATGTATGCCTACCACAGCTTCTTTGCTTTGGCAAATTATATTTTCTAAATCTTTTCATCTTTTGTGGTTTTTTTGAAAGTTGTTTAAGCATCTTGTTTGGATCTGATGTTGTCATGATTATTCCTCCACATTAACATTATATTGTTCTTTTAAAAAAGCAATGCTTTCTTCTCTTGAAATTTTATGATCTTTTCCAACTTTTGATGGACATTTTCTTCTATATTTTACTCTATAACCTGCTCTTGTAACTGTTGCTGTTACTTCAAAACCTATAATTCCTATCTCAGAATCATATTCTAAGCCAGGAACATTAATATATTCATGTATTCCAAATGAAATGTTTCCATCATTATCAAAATTATTTCTTTTTAATTTGTTTTCTTTTGCTTTTAACAATCTTCTAAATAGACTATCAACTTCTTCTTTATTTCTTAATGTTATTTTACAACCTATTGGTAAACCTGGCCTTACCCCCCATGTTGGAATTCTTTTTTGTGTTATTGTTTTTACTGGTTCTTTTCCAGTTAGATTTTTAATTAATTTCATTCCTTTTTTTAATAAATCTTGGTTTGTGCCAGCTCCTATATTAATAGTAAGTTTTTCAATTTTAATTTGTTTCATTGGATTCATTTTGTATCTTTTCCTTGATTGTTTTTTTTACTCAATAATTTTTATTCAATAATTATAATTCAGGTAATTTAATTTCTGATTTTTCTTTACCAATAACATAAATACTATCTTTATCAACAATAAATTCATTATCTCTTGTTTTAATAAAAAATTCATTGTTTTTTATTTTTGTAATTAAACCATATTCACCTGAATGCTTTCCTGAAATAACATAAACAAAAGCTTTTTCTTCTAATTTATAATGGTCTAAGATTTTTTGACTAGGAAGTTCTATCTTTAAAGAATCGCCTACTTTATAATCATTTTTATCTGTTAAAATATTTCTGCTGTCAAATAAATTTAATTGTGTTTTGCCTTTTTTTTGTGCCTTTTTACCTACTATTTTAACCAATTTATATTTTGCTTCACTATCTTCAACAGGGATCAAAACAAATTTATTATATTTATTTAATAAGAATCTATAATTCTCTTTTGTTATAGTTATAGTTAAAATATCCATAAAACCTAATAAATCTTTTAATTCTTTTTTTCTTTTTCCATCAATTAAAATTTCTTTATCCATTAATATTGTTTTAATTTCTCTATTTGTTTTAGCATATTTTAAAATATTTTTAAAAACTAATGCCAAAGGCATACTATATTTAAAATTTTTACTAGGCAATGGCCTAACTACAAATTTCTGCCCTTTTCTTTTAATCTGCCATGTTTTAGGAACTGTGATTGCTTTTAAGTGTCTTTTCATATTTTAACCTCTTAATTTTTCAATCTTAATTTGTCTGATGTTTTCATTTCAATTATCATAATATTTGAAGCATGTATAGGATATTTTACTTTTGTGCCGTCTTTTTTTTGAATTTCAACACCATTAATATAAACTTTTGATGTTTTTGTAAATACTTTTTCAACATCACCAACAATGCCTTTAAATTGACCTTTCATTACTTTTACTTTATCGCCTGTTCTTACTCTAATTGCTTTTTTGCCTGTTTTTTTAGCTAATTCGTCTGATAAATGTGCATGCAAAAATTTAGCCTTTATATGTAAAGGTGCATTATAAAGATATTTTCTTTGTTTTTTTGGTTTTTTACTTGATTTCCATGATGTTGAAAAATTTGACATTTTGCCTCACTAATTTTTTATTGTTTTATTTTTCTTGTTTTATTTTTATTAATTTATAGTTTTAATTATTTTATATTTTTTATAAAATAACACTTGCAACTTTTGCAACAGCAGGCCATCTTTCTGTTGCTTCTTTTGCAATTGGCCCTTTAAATATTGTTCCTTTGGGATTTCCTTTATCATCTTTTAAAACAACAGCTGCATTGTCTTCAAATTTTACTCTTATACCATTAGGCCTTCTATATTCTTTTTTTTGCCTAACTATAATAGCATAAACCATCTGTTTCATCATATCAGGTTTTCCTTTTTTTACTGCTGCCCTAACTAAATCACCTACACCTGCAGCAGGTTTTCTTCTTTTAACTCCTTTATAACCTAAAACAGAGATTATTTCAATACTTTTTGCTCCTGAATTATCACAAGTGGGAACTTCAGCTCCAACAGGCAAACTTTTTACAATTTTTGCTTTGACTGCTTTCATTTTAAAACCTCAACTACAACAAATTTTTTTGTTTTGCTTATTGGCCTACATTCTTTTATTAAAACATTGTCTCCTTCTTTAGCACTAATTTCATCAGGATTATGTGCTTTTACTTTGCTTTTTTTTTGTTGATATCTTTCATATTTTGGAATATAAACTCTTCTAATCCATTCTACAGTGACTGTTCTTTGTGCTTTTGCACTTATAACTTTACCTATAAAACTTCTTCCCCTTGTTTTTAATTTTGCTTGTTTCATTTTAATTAACTCATGATTTTTTTCTTGATTTTTTTAATTTTTAATCCTTTCTTCAGGTCTTTTTTCAATATCTTTTCCCTGAATTTTTTGATTTTTTATATTTATTATTATATTTTTTTTCAAAAACACTAATATTTTTTTCTTTGTAAGCAATTTTATGCTGTTTTTTGTTTCATCAACAATTTTACCATTATATTTTTTTTTGTTATAAAATATATAAGCATCATTGCCTATTAATATATCATTAAACATCTTTTAATATGATCATAAACATTTATTATTTTGTTAAGTTATTTTGTTAAATTTTGTTAATTTTTTATTCATAAACAACTTGTATTGTCTCTAAAGGAAATCCCAATTTTACTAACTCATCTTTTACTTTATTTATATGCTCTCCTTGCAATTCAATTTTTCCATCTTTAAATGTGCCGCCGCAGGCAAGCATATTTTTTAATTTTTTTGTTAATTCTTTTATATCTATTTGCTTTGTGTCTATACCTTCAACAACTGTATTTTTTTTCCCAAACTTTTTTTTTATTAATTTTATTACAATCTGCTGTGTTTCTTTAGCTATATTTTCACATACACAAAGTTCTTTTGGTAATCCGCAAGTATTGCATATATTCATTTTGTTTTTAATATTGTTAATATTTTTGCAATATTTTTTTTAGTTTTTTTAACTTGTTTTGTGCTTTTTATATTTGCACCTGTGGCAACTTGAGCATTTAATTTAATCAATTCTTTTTTTAGTTCTAATAATTGTGATTCTAATTCTTCTTTTGATTTTGAGATTAATTCTTTTGCTTTCATTTTTGACACTTGATTTTTTGATTTTTTATGTTTGTAATTTGAATTATTTATTCTTAATTATTTTGTTGAGTCTCATTAGTATTTTTTTGTTCTTCTACATTATCTAATAATTTAACATCATCAGGCAATCTAGCATTAGGCGGCATAATACTAACTTTAATTCCTACAATGCCAGATTTTAAATCTGCAATTGCATAAGCAGTATCAACTAATTCTAATGCTGGCTGCCCGCATTTTTTTAAATAACCTTGATAAAATCTCCATGTTCTTGCTCTGGCACTTGGTATTTTTCCTGAAATTAAAATTTCAACACCTCTTGCTCCTGCATTCATTACATCTGCCATTGCTTTATGTCCTATTCCTTTAAACCTCATTGTTCCAAACTTTTCTAATGCACTAGCAATTCTTTCTGCAACAACAGCAGAAATCAAATTAACATCTGTTATTTCACTTATTTCAATTTGAGGATTTTCCAAATTAAATTTCTTTTTTAATTGTTTTGTTAATTTTTTAATATTATTGCCACCGCCACCTATAATTAATCCTGGCCTTGAAGCATATATTATTATTTTTTCTCCCAAAGGTGTTCTTTGTATTTTAACATGGCTTAAACCAACACCTTTTAAACTTGATTTTACAAATTCTTGAATTTGAAATTCTATTTTATTTCTTGAAATAAAATCTCTTTCTATCATTTTTATACCTTTGATTCTGTTTTATTATTTTTTGTTTTTTCTTTTTTTGAATCTTTAAGATCTTTTTTTTCAATTAAAACAACTTCTAAATGTGTTCTTTTCATTTTTTGTCTTCTTTTTCTACCATAATGCCATGGGCTTGAAGCTTTATGTGCTGCAATATGATAAATTATTAAATCATTTGAACTTAATCCTTTGCTTATTGCATTTGATTCTGCACTTTTTAATATAGATAAAACTTCTTTCGCTGTTTTTGCAGGATATCTGCCTGGCCCTATTGCTCTTTTATGACCTGTATCTCTGTTAAATCTTCTCATTGGAACTGCTGATTTTAAATCAACAACCTTTTCTAAAAACTTTTTTGCAAAACTTAATTTTTTTCCTCTCAAATAATTTGCAATTTCAACTGATTTTTTTGTGCTAATTGATAAGTCTCTACCCATTGCTTTTGCCATGTTATCATTTACTTCTTCTTGAAAGGAATATTTAAATTTCATTTTTTACCTCATTTGATTTTTACTTAATTTTGTGATTTTTTTGTTTGTTTTTTTGATTTTTATTGTTTTTAGTTTATTTTGTTTTTATTTTATCTTACAGAGACACTTGCACTGCTCTTTGTTGCACCAACACCTGGAGCATTATGTGCAACTCTTTTTCTTGTTAATGAAAATTCTCCTAAATAATGTCCAAGCATTTCTTCATTAACAAAAACCTGAACATATTCTTTTCCATTATAAACTTTAATTGTTTTTCCTAACATATCTGGAATTATTACCATATCTCTTGCATGTGTTTTTATATCTGGATCATTTAATTTTATTTTTTCAATTAATTTTTTTTGCTCTTCTGTAAAACCTCTTTTTAATGATCTTCTTGCTCTACTTGGAATTAAAGTTAAAAATTCATTTAAAGATAATTTTTTTAATTCTTCTATTGTTTTACCTTTGAATGTAATTTCTTTTGCCATTTTTTTACCTTTATTTTTTGATTATTTAAGTTTTGATTATTTATTTTTTATCTATCTTTGCATACCTGTTCTTCTTGGTCTTATTTTACCAACCTTTGCTCCTGGTGGAGCATTTCTATCTGCTATTGTTGGCTGACCTTTTCTTGATGATCTATGAGTACCATGTGGGTGATCAACTGCATTCATTGATTGACCTTTAACTCTTGGATATAATTTATTTCTTGCTTTCATGTAATAATATTTATTACCTGCTTTTAAGAAAGGCTTATCTTTTCTTCCTGAATTAGAAATTATGCCTAATGTTGCTCTGCAATTTGGGCTAAAAGACCTTTCTTTTTTTGATGGAAGCATTACGATAACTTCATTTTCTTTTTTTGAAATTATTTTTGCAAAACAACCACCGCTTCTAACAAATTTGCCACCATCCCCTGGATTTATTTCAATATTAAAAATAGGCATTCCTAAAGGAATGTCTTTTAAAAATAAAGTATTTCCTGTTTTTGGCTCTGCATTTTCTCCGATTTTTAAAGTATCACCTATTTTTACACTTTCTGGAGAAATTATATATTTTTCTTCGCCGTTGTCATATCTAACTTTTAATAAAGGAGCTGAATGACCTCTGCATTTTACAATATCTAATATTTTACCTGATGTTGCTTTTTTAGGATATTCTACTTTTGCTTTATATCTGAAACTTGGTGCTCTGTATGTTGGAGAACCCTTTCCTCTTGCTTGTTGAATGATATTTTTTCCCATTTTAATTAACCATTATTTTTTAAATTTTATTTAATTACATTAAACCTAATTGTGTTGCCAAATCTATTGCAGGCATATCCTTAACTAATTTCACATATGCTTTTTTTCTATTTTTTGTATCTATTGTTGTATTAATGCTTTCTATTTTAATTTTATAAAGTGATTCTAATTCATCTTTTATTTGCTTTTTAGTCGCTTTTTTATCTACAACAAAAATCAAAGTATTATCAGATTCCATTAACCTAATTGTTTTTTCAGTTGATAAAGGATATTTTATGAAAGACATTTTTATTCTCCTTTTTGTTTAGTTTTTTTTGTGGTTGTTTTATTTAAATTATTTTTTTTTTCTTTATTCTTTGTTTCTTTATTATTATTTTCTTTATTGTTTTTCTCTTTTTTATCTTCTTTTTTTTCTGTTTGGTTAAAAAGATTTTCAAAAAACAAATTTTCGTTTTTTAAAACATCTAATGCTGATTCTGTATATAAGGTTAATCTTCCTGGTGTTGCTCCAGGAGCTAATAATTCAACATTTAAGCTTTTTACATCAACAACATCAATTCCTGGAATGTTTCTTAATGCTTTCATTAAAGCACATTTTTCTGAGACAACTATTAAAGGACCTTTTCTTTGTTTTTTTGTTCTGCCCCTTCTTTTTGCTCTTCCTGTTTTTTGTGTTGTTTTACTTGATCTTTCAAGTTCATCTTTTAATCCTAAATCTAATAATAATTTTTTAGCTTCTTTTGCTTTTGAAATTTTTTCAACATTGCTTTCTAAAACAAAAGGAAATTCATTGACATTAATTTTATGCCCTCTTTTTAATACTAAATCTTTATTTATTGAAGCAGACATTGCTGATCTTATTGCTTTTTTTCTTTCTTTATCATTTATTTTTAAATCCCAGTTCTTGAAAGGCTTTGGTGCATGTGCTTGCATACCACCAACAGCATAAGGAACTGCAGCAGCAACCCAATTAAATCTTGTTCCACTATGACTCATAATTTTTCTAGGAACTCTTGAAATACCTATACCATAAGCTGTTTTGTAATCCCTTCTTCTTCTGGATATTTTTGAAGAGTGCTTTTTTCCTGCTTCTTGATCTGTTCCATAAGGTTGTCTTTTATGAGATTGAATAGCTAAAAATGCTCTTTTTATTAAGTCTTCTCTAACTTGTTCGTTAAATTGTTTTGGCAACTCAATTTCTTTATTGCCATTTTTTGATATTATTGTTGCTTTCATTTTTAAACCTTAAAATTATTTGAATTATTTTGATTTAATTTAGTTTAATTAAATTGTTTAACTATTTAGTTACCTTGTTTAGTTACTTTGTTTTCTTTATTTACCTTGTTTGCTTGATCTATCTATTTCTAATATTGTTGGCAAACTTTTTGTTTTAAATTTTCTAATTGGCTTTTGCAATACAATAATTCTTTTTCTTGGCCCTGGGACAGAACCTTTCATTAAAATTATTGTTGAATTTAATTTACCATAACTTAAAAAACCACCAACTGGATTTATTTCATTTGGATTATTTATTATTTTTAAAATCTGTTTGTTGTGCTCTGTTCTTAAATGATAGCCCATTTTTCCTGCATGTGCTACTCTATACATTATATGCCCTTGTCCACACCAAGGTCCTAAAGAAGCAGGATTTCTTATTGCTTTTTCTGATTTTGGAGGCCTAATTGATATGCCAAATCTTTTTACTGGACCTTGAAAGCCTTTTCCTTTTGTAACTGCTTTTAGATCAATTAAATCTCCTTCTTTAAAAAAAGTATTAATAGATAATTCTTTGTTTATATTTTCTTTAATAAAATTAAATTTGTCTTGTAATGTTCCGCCTAGTGAAACTTCAAATAATTCTGGCTTTTTCTTTCCTATTGATGTTTTGCTAGGCTGTGTATAAATTACTGCTCTAATATCACTATATGAATTTATATCAATAGAATCTATTTTTTTAACATCTATTTCTTTCGGCAATTTTAGCTTTCTTGCTAAATTTTTATCAGAACTTAATAATAAGTCTTTGCTTGCTTTTAAAACATTGCCTATTTTTTTATATAATCTTATACCTGCAATTTTCATTGGAGGACATTCTAAAATTGTGACTGGAATAGAAGTTTCTTCGCCTTTATAATGAGAATTTTTATTTGTTTCAATTCCTATTATATGTGTCATTCCTACTTTATATGCTGCAAAAGTTAATAATCCTTTTTCATTTGAAGTTGGAAATTTTCTTATTCTTGGATATTGTCTTTTTGCTCTTTTTCTAGGCCAATATTGCATTGAACCAGACCTTGGTTGTCTTACTGTTGGCATTTTTTACCTTCCTTATAATTTTTTAATAAATTTTTTCATTATAATTTTTTTAATTATTATTTTTTAAATTATTATTAATATTATATTATTTATTTTATATTTATTGTCTATTATATAGTTATATTTTTTATAGAATAGGTATTATTTTAGTATTAAATAATGACCTATTCTTGGCTTCAAATTAGATAATTTTTTTGAAACCTTTTCAGGTCAAATAAATTCTTATGAACTTATTTGTTTTTATTTTATTAAATTAAGTTTACTAATATAAGTAATCAAATGAAAATATAAAACCTTTATAAAGGTTGCGAATTTTATCAAATAAATAATTATCAAATAAATAAATAGTATTAAATAAAAAAAAGTAAAGAAACAAAAATAAAATAATTTTATTTTTTATTAAACCACAAAATTAACAGACTAGTTTTTCTTTTATATTCTTGATATTCTTTTAAATGTCCGTATCTTCTATCAGCATTTTTCTCTAATATCGGAATTCCAGAAATAAAGAGCAATAAAAAAGTAATAAAAATTGGGCTTATAATTGTAAGCCATAATATGCCTTTTAAAGCAGGGCTTGTAAAAATAAAAATTCCTAACCAACATAAAATTTCGCCAAAATAATTCGGATGCCTT
>JAWBPL010000013.1:0-10319 GCA_038825025.1 Candidatus Woesearchaeota archaeon
GATTTAATTAAAGAACAAATTGTTTTGCTATATGGAAAAACAAAATTTGGCAATGCATATCAATTGAATATAAAAAAATTAGATGAGATAGAAAAAATAATATTTTCAAATTATTCTAAATGAATAAATAATCCTAAATAAATAGGTTATATTTTCTAATTTTTTTTAATA
Source organism: Candidatus Woesearchaeota archaeon (assembly GCA_038825025.1). Lineage (GTDB taxonomy): Archaea > Nanobdellota > Nanobdellia > Woesearchaeales > GW2011-AR15 > JAAXVZ01. The sequence continues at coordinate 172 of JAWBPL010000013.1, forward strand.
ATATAATAAACAAAACCCATTAATCCAAGTATTAAAAAAAAAACTATATTTACAATATGAAAAACAAAACCAGAAATTAAAGCTAATTCTTTTTCAATATTAAATAAAACTAAAATAAAACCCCATGCAGTTTCCAATGTTCCTAATCCTAAAAAGCCATGGATAGGCAATAAAGATACAATTGTAGTAAAGCTAAAAACAAAAACAATTTCATAAAATTTTAAATTTATGCCTAAATATTTTATAATCAAATCTGCAATATAAAAATTTAAAATCCAAATTAAAAAAGAATAAACAAAAGCAATAATTGCTTTCTTTAAACTTATTGTGTTTTTAAACTCTAAAAATTTTTTATAAAAAAAACCAATATTAATTTTTTTAAAAATTTTATATCTTTTAATTTTTTCATAAATCTTTTCATAAATTTTTAAGTAAAAAAACACAAGCAAAAAAACAAAAAATACAACAAAAACAAAAATAAAAATCTCTGTTAAAAAAACAATCTTCTCATTAATATTATTCTTTAAATAAAACAAAAATGAAAAAAACAACAAACTTATTATAGCTAAAATATCAAAAATTCTGGAATAAAGTAAAGAGCTTATACTTTTAATTTTTTTGTCTTTGCTTAAAAATAATATACTTAGTTCTCCTATTCTTAATGGAACAATATTGTTAATCATATTATGCATAAAAGTCATTGCACTTATATCAAAAAAGTTCATTTCTAAAAATAATTTGAATCTTAATGCTCTTAAAACATTAGATAAAAAATATAATGAAAAGCAGAAAATCAATAAAAAAAAAGGCAATTTAAAAACAACTTTTAAGTCTTCTAATTTAATAATTTTAAAAATAAAATATAAAAAAATGGCTGATATTAAAAAAGAAAAAAAAATTTTTAAAAAATTTTTAAAAAAATATTTCATTTTTTAGATATGATTTTTTAATTTTATAATAATTGTTAATATCTTTATAACCCTATTTATTTTCTAATTTTATTTTATTCTAGATTAATAAATCTTATCTCATAAAACCTGTTATTTGAATATGAATATTTTCTTGAATAAACAGGCTTGTTTTGTAATAATTCATTTAACTTAGTTTCATTGAAAGAGCCGCCTTTTCTAAAAACCAGAAAAATTGGCTGATTCATGTTTCCTTGATTTACGAAACCAAATTGCACTAATCTGTAATTATTTCTTATATAATCCATCATTTCAGCTTGTTTAAAATAATAATCTAAGCCCCATTGATACATAAAAATCCAAGACACATTTTTTTCTAATTCTGCTTTTTTTAAATATTCAACATCTGTTGGCGGCTTATATCCCTTCATATCAGCATGCCACAATATGCCAAAGCTCTGTCCTGTAGAATGAAACATTCTATCGCCATTACCTTTATGTTCTTTCATATAATCGCCGGCAATATCCAAGCCAGGAAATTGAGTATCAAATTGCCTATTTATTGCTTCAATTGATTTTGCATATAAGGGAATTGCAAAAACCAACAAGATAAAAACAACTATCTTAGCATAATTTTTATATTCATTAAAAATCAAACCCATATTTGTTGCAATTACTTCTATAAAAAAAGCACTCATAAAAATAACAATAAATCCAACAGGATATTGATGATAGCTATGCCCTGATAATTTATATCCCATAACAAACAAAAAAACAAAAACAGAAATTAAAGACCAAAACATAAAATCATAAGAAAAATTTTTTCTGTTTTTTGTAAAATAAAGTAAAACAAAAATCAAAGAGCCTAAAAAAGAAAACCAAAATCCAATCATTGTATAATTATCATTAACATAACTTTTCATAATTTGCCAGAAATCAGGTTTCCATAAAATACTAAAATCAATTAAATTAACTAAATCATAGCTTTCTAATGAATCTTGATTAAATTCTTTTCCAAAAACATTATTTTTTACATAAACCTCGCTGTAATACATCCATATAGGAAATAAAGAAAAAATTATTGCTGAAATTAAAAAGTAAAATAAAATCTTCTTATTTTCTTTGGTCTGATTGAAAACTTCTTTAAATGGAAAAGTAAAAAACATTGGGATTGTAATTACAACAAAAGTATATTTTGTAATTGAGGCGAGCATAACAAACAAAGCACTGAAAACCAGAAAACTATATTTTTTATCCTTTAATTGTTCTTTTATCCATTTCACATAAAATAAAATTCCTAATAACATAAAAAATATTCCAGGATTTACAACATCAATATTATGACTGAAAAAAACATACATTGGATTTATAGAAAATAAAAATGCTCCTAATAAGGCAAATTCTTCTTTTTCAAATAATTTTTTTAATAACAAATAAAAAACAAAAACACTTGCCAAAGTAAAAAAAATATTAACTAATCTTGCAACAACAATATTTTCCCCAAAAAGTTTAAAGAAAATAGCAACAATGACAGAAATCATTGGAAAAGTATCGCTATGAGAGCCATCTAAAGGCTCATTAATCTTTTCTATTGTGTCTCTCATAGGCACAAAAAAACCGTTTTTAAAAAACCCTTCTCTTGCGAAATTTCTTGCTTCAGTTATATAATGAGCTGATTTCCAATTATGATAGCCAATTAAGGGATATTGAATATGATAAAATCGCAAATAAAAGCCAAATAAAATTATTGCTATTAAAATAATATAACTGAATTTAATATAACTGAATTTTAATTTTTTAAAATTTTCATTAAAATAAGAAAAAACATTTTTTTCTTTTTTGATTATTTCTTTGCTTTCAGAAATCTTTTTTTTATTTTCTTTATAATTTTTTTTTTGCATAGATAAATAAAAAGAAAAATAGTTTATAAAGTTAATTTAAAATTTTAATTTTTTAAAAACCCTAGAAAAGCCCCGAAGGACTTTTCCAGGGAAAAAGAGGTGATTATTATTTCTTTTATTTTATTTTTAAATTTAAAATTTTAATACTATTTATATATGACTACTTTAAAGTAGTTTCTAATATTTAAATTTTTCGTTTATGTATTAATTTAATAGTAGTTACTTTTTAAAATACATAATTATTTAACCTAATTATTTATTAACAAAATAATACTTTAAATAGAAAATTTAGTAATTGATAATAAATTATTAATTTCATTCCATAGTTTTTTAAATTTTGATTTTATTTTTCTTATTATGAAATGCCAAAAATGCAATAAAAAAGCAACAATATTTTTAAAAACTTTTCAGTCATGTAATTCTTGTTTTATAAAAATAATAGAACAAAGAATAAGAAAAGAAATAAGAGAAACAAAAATTTTTAATGAATTTTTAAAAAATAATAACTATAAAAAAGCACAAAAGCAATTAATTCTTATTAATGATAAATCAATAAAATCCCTTTTTAATAAATACTTTTTTTCAAAATTTTTCTTTCAAGATTTTAATAAAAAAATTGAATTAAAGGAAATTAAAATCAATCCTTTTAAAAAAAATGAAAAAATGGGTTTTATAAATTATCTCCTAAAAAACACTTTTAAAAAATTAAAAAACAAAAAAGCAGAAAAAATATTTATCTTGCCTTGGCTTTTAGATGATGAATCCTCTTTATTTATGGAATCTGTTTTTAATAATAAAAAAACAGATTATTTAAATCATTTTTATTATAATAAAAATTTTTATTTTAAGCCATTAATTCATTTATCTTTTGAAGAACTAATTATTTATGTTAAAATCAAAAAAATAATAATCAAAAATAATGAGAATAAAAAAAAACTGATTGAAGAAACAATCTTAAGTAATTTAGTAAAAGAATATCCAGAAATAAATTTTGCAATATTAAAATCTGAAAATGAGTTAAAAAAATCACTTTTATAGATAATTATTATTATATATAATTATTATAAAAAAATTATTATAAAAAAATTTATAAATCTCTTTTACTAATATTTTATTAATGAAAAAATATATCATAATTATTCTAATTTTTATTATTTTTTTTATTATCTTTTCAATATTGATTTATAAAAATGAGAGTAAAATTCAAATTGAAAAAATCAACATTTCTGTTTATTTTTGTCCCAAAGATTTTTGTAAAGATATTTTAATTAATCAAATAAAAAAATCAAATGAAATAAAATGTGCTTTTTATGAATTAAATTTAATTGATGTTATTAACGAAATCAAAAAAAAAAATTCTGAAATTATTATAGAAGATAGCACATTTGAAAAAAACAACAAACTATATTTTAATGAGCTTAATGATTTTAATGAACTTAATGAGCTAAATAAAACAATTATAAAAAATACACTTATAAAAAATATTAATATAATAGAAACAAATTTTTCTTTTTTAACATCTTATTCAAAAGCACTAATGCACAACAAATTTTGCATATTTGATAGAAAAATTGTTTTTACAGGCTCAATGAATCCAACTTTTAATGATAATTATCTTAACTTTAACAATATCCTAATTATAGAGTCAGAAAAAATATCTGAATTATTTTTGCAAGAATTTTCTGAATTAAAAAACAACATCTATGGAAAAGGAAAAAAATCTAAAAACAATATCTTCTTTATAAAAAATAATATTGAATATAATTTACAAGAGCAAAAAAAAGAAGATGAAATAAAAAGAATTGAAATCTATTTTTGTCCAGAGGATAATTGCCAATCTCAAGTTTTAAAAGAAATTGAAAAAGCAAATTACTCTATTTATTTTATGACTTTCAGTTTTACTGATTTTGAAATTGCTGAAAAAATTTTAGATCAAAAAACCAAAAAAAATATTGAAATTAAAGGGATTTATGATAGTTCTCAAATAAGCAATTTTTCTACTTATAAAATATTAAAAAATTTTTCTATTATTGACAAAAGCAATTACAAACTTCACAATAAAATATTTATTATAGACAACAAAACAATTATAGCAGGCTCTTACAATCCAACCAAAAATGCTAACTTCTATAATGACGAAAATTTAATTATAATAGAAAACAAAGAAATCGCAAAAAAATACCTAAATGAATTTTTTTTTGTCTATAATTTAAAAAACCTTTCAGAGCAAGTAAAAAAATTTAATTTTTCAAATGCAAAAAATAAAAATTTTTCTGATTTGTTTATTTATTCTGTTTTGCCAAATCCACATGGAAATGATGAAAAAAAAGACTATTTTATAATTTACAACCCTCTTAATAAAACAATTGACTTAAGTTATTATAAAATTTATGATGAAAAAAAACTAACTAATCTTAAAGAAAATATCCTGCCTTTTGAAAAAAAAATTATTTATTTCTCTTTAAAAAATAAAAATTCTACACTTTATTTAATAAAAAATTTTGAAATAATTGACTATTTTTTTTGGAACAATTCTAAAAAAGGAGAACTAATTTTTAATAATTGAAATATTTATTTTATAATTTTATACTCCTTTTCTATAATTATTTAAATAAACAAAAAAAACAAATTAACATGATTGCAATTTTCATGGGTTTAATAGCAATGTTTTTCTGGGGCATTGCAGACTTTTTACAAGCATTGGCTATAAAAAAAATTAATTCCTTAAAAACAATGTTTTTTTCAAATTTATTAGGCTTTATTCTAACCTTGATTTTTTTCTTTTACTTCTTATTTAATGATTATATAAAAATAGATGTTTTCAATTTTTCAATTATTTTTCTAAGTACTTTAATTAATTTATTCGCAGTAAAAAATTTCATGAAATCTTATGAAGAAGGAGAAATAAGCATTGTTACACCAATTTCAGCAAGCTATTCAATAATTACTATTATATTAGCTATTATTTTTTTAAATGAAAAGCTAACACTTTTAAAATTATTTGCCATATTATTATGTGTTATTGGAATTGTTTTAGTTTCAACAGACTTAAGAAAAATAAAAAACTTGGATTCTGTAAAAGGTATTAAAGAATCTGTTTTTGCCTTTATTTCTTGGGGTGTTTATCTTTTTTTAATTAGTTTAGTCTCAAAAAATCTTTTAAATCTAGGCATTAGTAAATTAAATTCAGCCATAACTTTATTTTTTTTAACAGGATTATTGACAAACATTAATCTAATTACATATTCTTTTTTAAAAGAAAAAAACAATTTATTTAAAACAAAAATAGAAAAAAATATTTGGATTATTTTTATAATAAACTTTTTTCTTTATAATATAGCATGGATAGCAGTTAATTATGGAATTTCTCAAGATTTAGTCTCAATAATTGCTCCTGTCAGCTCTTTATATCCTGCAATAACAGTTCTTTTGGCTTTTTTTATATTAAAAGAAAAATTAGTTTTAAACCAAAAAATAGGCCTTTTTTTAACAATATTATCTATTTTTCTAATTAGTTTATGATTTTTTTTGTGTTTTTAATTAATCATTAGTTTGAATTAAATTTAAATATACAAAATTTAAATTTCTTTAAATGGCAAAAATTGCATTCTTAGGTGGCTCTAAAAACCAAACAAGAATTGCATTAGAAATAGCATTAGAATTGCAAAAAAAAGGGCATCAAGTTTCTTTTAGTCCAATGTATTCTGAAAATCCTTTTTTAAACTTTTTAAGAAAATTTGGTTTATTAGAAAAAACAATTTTAGGCACTAAAAGAAGACAGGAAGCTGAACAAATTCTTAAAGAATATAATTCCAATTTAGATAAACATATTGAACTTGATGATGGCTTAAAAGGCAATTATGATTTAGTTGTTTTAACTCAAGATTTATTAGTTCCAACAAATTTACCACCCTTAAGAGTTTTAGTTCAAGAAGGAATGTTTACACCAGATAATTTTTTATCTTATTTATCAAGAAGATTTTCTTTTTTACCTTTATTTTTAGGAAATACCTCTAATACTGGTTTATCAATATTAAGAGATCCTAATTCTTATGATTATTTTTTTGTTATGAATTATTATTTTAGAAGAAGAGCAATAAATCTAGGAATACCTTCTGAAAAAGTTTTTGCAACAGGAATTCCTTTATTTGATAAAATTGAAGTTTATGAAAAACCACAAGAAGAAAATTATATCTTATGTGCTTTATCTCCATTTATAGAAGACCAACTAGGATATTTTAGAACATTATTTTTTGCTGTTGATTTAGCAAAAAAAGAAAATAAAAGATTATTAGTTAAATTATATCCTACAGAATCACAATTAGTTGAAAAAGTATTAAGTAATTTTGTTTCTATTTTGCCTAGAACAGCTAATGCAAAACAATATATACAAAATTCTTATTATATTGTAGCACAATATTCTCCTGTTTTAATAGAAGCACAAATGTATGGAAAGCCATCTTATAGTCTATATGTAAATCCAGATGATTTAAAACAGATTATAAATAATGGTCAAAGTGCTTTAAATATAGCAAATTTTATTGATACTTTAGTTATTCAACAACAATAGTTTCCAATTTCGGCAGATTACAAAAATCACTTGCATAATTATAAGCTCCGGCATTTAAAAAAACAATTTTATTTCCTAATTTTTGCTTTTTTAAAAAAACCCTATATCTAAAAATATCCATGCTGTCAGGAGTATTGCCTTTTATTGTATAAGGAATTACATCATTATCTTTTTCATTTTCAATATTTTTTTCATCTACTTCATTTTCAACCAATAATCTTATATGTGCAACAAAAGTATCCATAGCAGCATTATAAACAGAGCAATCAATTATTATGTTATTGTCATAAATGCTTTTTATGTTTGCCTCTAACTTAACAGCAGGAGCAGAAATAAATCTGCCAGGCTCAATAATCATTTTTATATTTCTATTATTAAGCCAATTTTTTAAATCAATTATTTTTTTTTTAATATTTTCTAAAATTGACATATTATAATTTTTATATTCAGCAGGCAAACCTCCTCCTATATTAACAAAATCAATAAACTGCCAATTTTCATTTTTAATGCTATCAATTAATTCATCTTTCAAATCCCACTCACTTACATTTTGTGTTTTTCTATGAAAATGAATGCCTAATTTTTCAATATTCTTATTTTTTTTTAAAATAGGCAATAATTCATTTATTTTACTAGAAATTAAGCCATAAACAAAATGCTTCCCTGTATGAATTGTATTTTCTTTTAATTTCATTCTTAATAAAAGCCAGATTTTTTTATTATCTTTTTTAATATTATTTACTTCATTTTTTTCTTTTTCATTTTTCTTTTCAATGTAATCAAGCAATATTTTCAAATCAACTTCATTATCTACAACAAATTTATTTACATTTTTAGAAAATAAAATATTCAATTCTTCAAAATTCCAAGCTTGACTGAAAAACCATACTCTCTCTGCAGATTTATTATTCAATCTTTTAAAATCATCTATTGTATGGACACTAAAAAAACAATCTGTTTCTTTTTCTAAGACTAATCCAACATCCATATTTGTTTTAAAACTATAAGATACAAAATCACTTAATTTTTTAATTTCATTATATTTTTCAATTGCCTTTTTTTTGCTTAAAATAAATCTTGCTTTGCTTAACATTTTAACACCATTTTTTTACTTTTTATTTTTTTAGTTCTCTTTTATTAAACCTTCTTTTGATAATTCTTCTAAAACTTTAATCATAACTAATGGAAAAGTAAAACTAGCATCTCCGATTATTGTGGCCACATCTGAATCATCTTTAACTTTACCCCAGCTTTTTGCCTCATCTGTTGAAGCTCCTGACATACTGCCATCTGTTGGATGTGCTGTTGTCAAATAAACAGCATAATCTAGGCCGCCATTTAACAAAGCAGATAAAATTGCATGATGCTTTGAAATACTTCCTCCAATTGAAATTAAGCCTTTTTTATCATCATATGTTGTTGAAAATAAGATATTTGCAAAATCTTTTACAACATCAACAACAAAATCTGGCTTTTTTTGCTGCAACATAAATAAATGAAAACCAAAAGAACCATCTGTAATTCCTGGACAAAAAATAGGAACATTTTTTCTAGCTGCTTGATATAAAATAGAATGTTTATCATCTAACATTAAACCTATTTCTTTTATCATTTCAGAAACAGCCCATCTTGTTTTTTTTTCATAAAGTTTATTTAAAACTTGAGTAATATAATCTTCAAAATTCAAATAACTTTCATTTCTTATGAATAAATTGCCTACTCTATTAACACCTTTTTCATAAAGCTCAACATCATCAGGCTTAAATTTTCCAATAATAAATTTTTCGCCTTTTGCTTTCATAATATCTTCTTCAATGCCGCCAACTGTTGTAACAATAATATCAACCATACCTAATTCTATAAGCTGGGCAAAAAAACCTCTTAAACCACTTGTTACCATATTACTAGTATAAGTAAAAAATATTTTTGCTCCGTCTTTTTTCATTTTAATAATAACATCAACAGCTTTCTTAATCTCAATGCTTTGAAAACCTACTTTTCCTAAACCATCAACTAATTCATTAACAGACATGTTTTTTTTCCATAAAAAATCTTTAACTTGTTGCATTTTCTCACCTTTAATTTAATTAATAATAATAAAAAAGTTTCTTATAAAAATATTAAACAAACAATAAGAAAAAAATTATCCTAAATCTATATATCAATATTATCTCTTATATTATCTCTTTTAATATAAAATTCCTCATATTCTCTTTTTTTTTGCTCTCTTCTTCTTTTTTCAAGCCATTTATATACATTAGAATGAGGGCTTCCTTTAATTAGCATTTCAATTGCTCTTTTTGCATTAATAACTGATTCAATTGTTCCGATTATAGAAATAGTTTTTCCATAAACAGATACATAGCTTTCTGTCATTTCTTCAATTATTTGTCTTGTTTTTCCGTCTTTTCCAATTACTCTGCCTCGTATTCTTTTTAACTGGTTAGGATTTTCAAAATTTAATGAAATTAATTCAAAAGAATAATCTTGTTTTAATAATAATAAAGCTAATTCTGGGTTAAAACCACGGCCAATTGCTCTTACAATATTTCTTGCTGTATATAATAAAATTGCATCCTCTCCTGATAATATAACATCGCCTTCTTTACTATCTATTTCTAATTTTGTTTTAGTTTCTTCTTCTATTTTCTTTTTTGTTTCTCCTTTTGAGCCAATTAAAACAGCAATTCTCTCTTTTGGAATCTTTAACTCATAATTAAACATATTTTAAAGAAAAAAGAGATTACTTTTAAAGGTTGTTGAATAAAA
>JAWBPL010000014.1:0-10019 GCA_038825025.1 Candidatus Woesearchaeota archaeon
ATGATTCAAATAAGCACAAGATTAGGAGAACATTTAACAAATGAACAACAAGGAATAAGTGTTTATGCTTTAGGTGTTAATCCTAATGGTTTATTACCTGAGAAGGTTTATAAATTAGATGTTATTAGCTATAATTAATATAATTTTTAGTATAATCTTTAATATAATTTTAAATACTTTTTTTTATTTTTTACTTGTTTTATCTCTATTTTATCATCTTTACTTTCTCCAATCCAAAGAAATCAAAATCCTTACTAACCAATATTGCATTATTTTCAATAGAAGTTAAATAAATTAATCCATCTGTTAAACTAAAACTATTGTTTTTTTTTCTTTGCTTTTCTTTTAGTAAGCCAGATTCTAAGCAAGATTTTAAATTTAAATTCACAATTACAGAATTCCCTAAGATAAAGTTAAAAAATTTTTCAAAATCAATATTCTTTTTTGCAAAAATAGATGATAATTCTGCTATAACAATTATAGGTGTAATTAAATCTCTTTCATCAATAATTTTTTTTAATTCTTCATTTCCATTAAAAAATTCAAGCCATGCTGATGTATCCAAACAATATTTTATATTATCCATTTTTTTATTATCTTTTTATTACTTTTTTTCTTTTTTATAACTCTTTTTGTTAATTAATCTTCACTTTTAAATTTCATTCTGTGCTCTTTTTTATTATATTTTATAGGATTTTCTCTTAAAATTCCAAACATTGTTTCTTTCTCAATAATCTTATTTTTCATTTTATCTTTCAAAATATTTAAAATTACCTCGTCATATGTTTTATAATTTTCTTTTTCTTTTATATCTTTTAAAATTTGCAGTGTTGTTTCATTAATTTGAATTGTTGTTGCCATAATTATAATTATAGTTATAGTTATATAAATATTTATCTTTTTTGTATTTGTTTTTTTATGTTTTTTGATATTATTTTACACTAGACACAAAAGACATTTAGCCATAGAATTTTTAAATAAATACATCTTAGCTATTTATATGACAAAATTTATTGTAAAAAATAATTCAATAGAGATAAATAAAGAACTTAATGAATTGGATTTATTTGTTATTAATTTAATTAAAATAATTGAAAAATACACAAAATATGTTTTAATTAGTGGCTATGTTTCTATTTTTTTTGGAAGGGCAAGATCAACTGAAGATGTTGATATGTTTATAGAAAAATTAGCTTACCAAAATTTTAAAAAAATGTTTAATGAATTAAAATCAAATGGCTATGAATTAACAGAAGATGAACCTGAATCTCTTTATAAAGATTATTTGCTTGATGGGCTTTCAATTAATGTATGGCAGAAAGATTTTGCTTTATTAAGAATGGAAATAAAAATAGCAAAAACCAGAACACAAAAAGAGCAATTAGAAAATCCTTTAATTGTTATATTAAATGAAAAATATAAATTATTTTTTTCGCAAATAGAGTCACAAATTGCATATAAAAGAACAATAGCAAAATCAGAAAAAGATTTAAAAGATGCAAGGCATCTGGAAATTGTTTTTGACAATCTTGATAAAAATAAAATAGAAAAGTATTCAAAATTATTTTTAGAAGAATTTAATAAAAAAGTTTAATAAATTATATTCAAAATATTAATTTAGAAATTTTTATTATGACTTTTAAAAATGGGAAAAAAATTAAAAATTAAAGATGATGATTATTTTATTGAAAAATGGGCATATTTTGTTAGAGACAATAGTGATAAAATTTGGTCTAAACAGCAAAAAATATTAATTGATTCTCAAATAAAAAATGCAAAGAAAATTAATCTATCAAAAAAGCAAGTGGATTATATAAATAATAATACTCTCTAATAATAAATAAATAATAGCTCAGAAAAATCTAAAAATTATTTTTAAAATCAAAACTCATCCATAGGCTCTTTCAAAGAAACATAATATCTTTTTGGTTTCGGCTTTGAATTTTCCCTTTCAACTTCTTTTATTGCTTTTTCAACATCATCTTTATTCCAATGGCTTAAATCTTCAAATATTTTTTCTGAGTCATATTTCTTAACATTAATATAATATCTGACTAATTTTTGCACTTCCATTATTGTTGGTGTTCTCTTTTCTCTTAATTTTTTCATTTCATTTTCAATATTTTTATTTTCTTCTACCATATTTTTATCAAATAAAAAATACTTTAAATAATTTACGAAAATACAAAAATACACAATTTATTTATATTAACTTTATTTATTATTACTTTATGTTCTATCACAATATTAATCCTGATTTACTTACAATAGGCCCTTTTTCAATTAGATTTTACGGAATTGTATATGCACTTGGTTTTCTTTTTATTGGATATTATTTATCAAAATCAAAAATTAAAAATTTGTCTGAAGAAAAATCATGGGATTTGGTTTCTTATACATTATTAATATCAATTATTGGAGCAAGATTATTTCATGTTGTAAGTGATTTTCATTTATACAGAAATAATTTATTAGGAATTTTTGAAATCTGGAAAGGTGGCCTAGGCTGGTTTGGCGGCTTATTTTTTGGCATTTTTTTTTTAATATATTATACTAAAAAACATAAAATAGAAACATTAATTGTTTTTGATAAAATATCTTTAATTCTACCTATTTTTATAGGTTTAGGCAGAATTGCCAATTTCATTAATTCAGAGCATTTAGGATTTCCTGTAAATCAAGAAATAATAAAATGGTGTGTTGTTTTTCAAAATGTTGATAATGTTTGCAGGCACCCTACTCAAATATATGAAGCAATATCAATGTTTTTAGTTTTTGCTTTATTGATGTTAATTTATTATAAGTTAGGAAGCATTAAAGGAATTCTATTTTCAAGCCATTTAATTTTATACAGCATTGCAAGATTTATAACAGATTTTTTCAGAGAAACTCAAAGTGCATATTTTTTTGGTTTGGCACATACACAAATAATAAGCTTAGGAACTTTTTTAATAGGACTTTATCTTTTTTTTAAGTTTATTAAAATAAAACATACTAAAAAAAATAGTAAAATATAGTAAATTATTTAAAAACAAAAATCAATAAAAAATTAAATTTTAATAAAAATATGTGTTAAAAATGAAAAATAAAGAAATAAAATTTTTCTGTGGAAATTGGAAGATGCATAAAACAAGCAAAGAAGCATTAGATTATTTGAAAAAATTTATTCCTTTAATTAAAGACTCAAAAGATGAAATTGTTTTAGCAGTCCCTTTTACATTATTACCTGTTTTATATGAAAAATTGAAAAAAGAGAAATCAAAAATAAAATTAGCAGCACAAAATATCTTTTATGAAAATCAAGGAGCTTTTACAGGAGAAATAAGCCCTTTAATGATAAAAGAATATGCGGATTATGTTATTATAGGGCATTCTGAGAGAAGACAATATTTTAATGAAACAGATGAAATAATAAATAAAAAAATAAAAGTAGCATTAAATAATGAATTAAAAATAATTTTTTGTGTTGGAGAAAAATATGAAGAAAGAGCAATTGATGAAACAAATTTAGTAATTGAAAGACAACTATTAAATGGCTTAAAAGGATTAAATAAAAATGATTTAAAAAATATTATTGTTGCATATGAGCCTGTTTGGGCTATTGGAACTGGAAAGGTTGCAATGCCAGAGCAAGCAGAAGAAATTCATTATTTTATAAAAAATTCAATTAAAAAAAACTTTAATATTGATGTAAAAGTAATTTATGGCGGCAGTGTTAATCCTGAAAATTCAGTTTCTTTATTAAAAATGCCAAATATTGATGGCTGTTTACCAGGCACAAGCAGTTTAGAGCCAGAAAGTTTTGCAAAAATAATTTTATCATAAAACTTGGTTATTTATAAATATTAAAATTAAATTATTTAAAATTAAAAAAAAATTTTAAAATTTAAAAAAATCCTAACAAATATTAATAAAAAAATTTATTAACAAAAAAAGAAACTTAAAAAATAAAGGTAAATTATTTAATTTCAAAAAATTTTTTAATAAAAATGGCACTAAAAGAATATGCAATTGTTTTAGCAATATTAGTTTTGTTTAGCTCATTTGTTATGTTTTCAATAGAGGCAATTTATCCAAGGCCTGATTATAATACTTTTTGTAATAATACCTTTTATGATACTACATTGCCTTATGAAAAAAACCAAGAAAACTGCACCTTTGATTATAAAAAAGAACAAGAATGTTTTAAAAATCAAGGAATAGCAAAATATGATTTTGATGAAAATGGTTGTAAATATGTCTCAGAGTGCGATTATTGCCAAAAAGATTTTAATGAGGCAACAAAAAAATACAATTTAACCTTATTTTATGTTTTAGCTTTAATAGGTGTTATTGCAATTATTTTTGGCATATATTATAAAATAGAATTTATAGGAACAGGTTTTATGTTATCAGGCATATTTTTATTATTTTATGGGACAACACAGACATTTAATGATTTAAATAGATATTTAAGGCCTTTAGTTTTATTTTTAGAATTGGCTTTGATATTGTTTATTGCATATAAAAAGATAGTATATAAAGCTGAAAAAAAGGAAAAAAAATAAAAGGAAAAAATATATTATAATATAAATATAAACAAAAAAAAGAAAAAAAATTTAAATTAAACAAATTATCAATATATATGCTTCCATTTAATAAATTAATGCACGGTAGTAGCCATTTACATTTTTCAATTCCTTTACAAATATTACAAGGTTTAATTTATTTATCAGCAGGAGTTCTATTATTTTTAAAAAATACAGGAAAAGATTTAATTCCTTTTATTCCAGAAAGTGTTTTAATATTTATATGTATTATAGGCTCAATTATAGGCGGCTTTTATTTAATCGGAGCGAAATTATTCAGACCAAGAATAATTTTTTAAATTATTTTATACGATTTTTTATTTTTTTAATTAAAATTTTTAATAATTTTTTTAATTTCATAATTTTAATCTCTCATCAATCTTTTTTGCAGATTCTTTAATTTCTTCCATTGTCCTAAAAATATCTCTCTCTAATTCTTCAATTAAATTAGTCATTTTATTTACTCTTAGCATATATTTTTTTCCGTCATAAACAACTAATCCAGAGCCTATTAATTTATGCAAATGATGAACAACAGTGCCTCTTGATAAGCCTACTTGCTCTGAGATTTCATCACTTGTTAAGCCTTCAGAAATAGGGGTTGCCTTTAATAAAACAACAAACATTCTAAAACAGCTTTTATCTTTATCTCTTTCTCCAAACAATCCAAGAGAATCACAAAGCCATTGTAAATCTTCATTTAAATTATTATCTTGTGGTTTTTTTGATTTGTAGATTGTGATTTTGTTTTTTCTGGCAATCATATTTTAGTTAGTGTAAAGCTTATTTATAAATTTTATCCGAAATCTTTATAAATATGTTTAATTTCACATCAACTATGTTGATTTTAAATCAACAAAATAAATAAAAAGTTTAAAGAAAGTTAAAAAATAAACAAGTTCCTATTAAAAAAATAAAACGGAGGTGGAAAAATGTACTTAGACCCTTTTGAAGAACTAGAAAGAATGCACAAAGAAATGGATAGATTATTTAGAAGAGCTTTTAATGAGTATAGGCCTAGTCTTGATTTAATAGATTATGACAAAGAAAGTGGCAATTTGATTCCTTATGATAGAGAAGATACAAAATTAGACTTTTTTAGAAAGCCCTTATGTCATCTCCAAGAAACAGAAAAAAACATAATAGCTGCTTTTGAGATTCCAGGTGTAAATAAAGAAAACATTGAATTAAATGTAGATGATAAAAGCATTGAATTAAAAGTAGAAAACAAAGATGAAAAGAAATATGAAAATAAAGATAGAAAAATGTTTTCTTTTAGCATGCAAAGATTTTACAGAAAAATAACTTTGCCAAAAGAAGTTGATTCAAGCAAAGCAACAGCAGAGTATAAAGAAGGTATTTTAAGAATAGAAATGCCAAAAAAAGAAAAAGATAGTGAAAAAAAGAGATTACAAATTAAATGATTTTTTTAGTTTTTTTATTTTTTATATTTTATTTTTTATATATTTTTAATGTTTTTTAAATATGGTGTAAAAAATGAATTTAAAATCAATTGAAAACCAAATAAAAACAATTGTTTTATTGGGATTATTAACAGCATTGCTTTTATGGCTTGGAAATTATTTTGCAGGCTCTCTTGGTTTAACTTTTGCATTTATTATAGTTTTAGTTATGAATCTAATAAGTTATTTTTTTTCAGACAAAATTGTTTTAGCTTTATATAGAGCAAAAGAAGTTCAAAAAGATTCAAGAATTTACAAATTAGTTTCAGAAGTTGTTAATAAATTTGAAATTCCAATGCCAAAAGTTTATTTAATTAAAACAAATAATCCTAATGCATTTGCAACAGGCAGGAATCCAAAAAATTCAGCAGTAGCATTTACAGAAGGAATTTTGAATTTATTAAATGACGATGAATTAAAAGGTGTTATTGCACATGAATTATCTCATATAAAAAACAGGGATACTTTAATTGCAACAATAGCTTCCGTTATAGCTGGAACAATAAGTTATCTTGCTTCAATGGCAAGATGGGCAGCATTTTTTGGTGGCTTTAATGAAAGAGAGAGAGGAAAATCTCTTTTAGAATTATTGGTTTTAGCAATACTGGCACCATTAATTGCCTTAATTATTCAATTGGCAATCTCAAGGCAAAGAGAATATTTAGCTGATTCAACAGCTGCAAAAATTACAAAAAAACCTAATTATTTAGCAGATGCCTTATTAAAAATAGAAAAAGGTGTCAAAGAAAACCCATTAAATTTTGGCACAGAAACAACAGCCTCTTTATTTATAGCAAATCCTTTTAATGCAAATGCCTTATTAAATTTATTTTCAACTCATCCAAGTATTAAAGATAGGGTTGAAAAATTAAGAAAAATGAAGTTTTGATTTTTTAAAAATTTTTTACTTTAAATAATAAAATTAACCAAAATTAATTTTATAAAAAATAGGAGGGATAAAAAATGAAAATAAAACCATTAGGAAATAGAGTTTTAGTTAAGCCAATAGAAGCTGAAGAAAGAACAAAATCTGGCTTATACATACCAGATTCTGCAAAAGAAAAGCCATTGCAAGCAGAAGTTATTGAAATAGGAGATGGAAAAGATATAAAATTAAAAAAAGGAGACAAAGTAATTCATGAAAGTTATGCTGGCTCAGAAATTAAAATAGATGGAGTAAAACATTTAATAATGGACATTAAGGATATTATTGCCATTGTTGAATGATTTGGTAAGTGTCAATAAATTAAATAAAAGTCAAAAAAATAAAGATCAAAAAAATAATGGAGGTAATAAAAATGGGAGCAAAACAAATTATTTTTGATGAAAAAGCAAGAAAAGCAATTGTTGAAGGAACAAATAAAATGTATAATGTTGTTTCTGTTACATTAGGGCCAAAAGGCAGATGTGTTGCATTAGAGCAAAGCTTTGGAAGCCCAACATTAATTAATGATGGTGTTACAATTGCAAAAGAAATTGAATTAGAAGATAAATTTGAAAATGTCGGAGCACAATTATTAAAAGAAGTTGCTGAAAAAACACAAGATATTGCAGGAGATGGAACAACAACAGCAGTTGTTTTAGCAAGCCACATAATAAAAGAAGGAATTAAAAACATTACAGCAGGAGCTAGCCCAACAGAAGTTAAAATTGGAATAGAAAAAGCAACAGAAAAAGTTATTTCTTATTTAAAAGAAAAAAGTGTTCCTGTAAAGGATAAAGAAAAAATAATCCAAGTTGCAACAATTTCAGCTAATAATGATGAAAAAATCGGAAAATTATTAGCAGATGCAATGGAAAAAGTAGGCAATAATGGTGTTATAACTGTTGAAGAAGCTAAATCAACAGAAACAACATTAGAAGTTGTTGAAGGAATGCAATTTGACAGGGGCTTTGTTTCACCCTACATGGTTACAAATCCAGATAAAATGATAAGTGAATTAGAAGATCCTTATATTTTGATGTTTGATAAAAAAATCAGCTCAATGAAAGAATTATTGCCTATATTAGAGCAAGTTGTTCAAGAAAGCAAGCCATTAGTAATTATAGCCGAGGATATTGAAGGAGAAGCATTAGCAACTTTAATATTAAATGTTTTAAGAGGAGCTATAAAAGCAGTTGCAATTAAAGCTCCAGGATTTGGAGATGACCAAAAAGAAATGTTAGAAGATATTGCAATTTTAACAGGGGGAAAAGTTATTTCAGAAGATAAAGGAATGAAATTAGAAAATGCTAGAATTACTGATTTAGGAAGATGCTCTAAAATAAAAGTAGATAAAGACAAAACAGTAATTGTTGGCGGTCTTGGTGATCAAAAGAAAATAAAAGCAAGAATTTCATTAATAGAAAGCCAAATAAAAGCTACTGACTCTGAATATGAAAAAGATGATTTAAAGAAAAGATTGGCAAAATTATCTGGAGGTGTTGCTGTTATAAATGTAGGAGCAGCTACTGAAACAGAAATGAAAGAAAGAAAAGCAAGAGTTGATGATGCAATGCATGCAACAAGAGCAGCAGTTGAAGAAGGTGTTATTGCTGGCGGTGGTGTTACTTTATTAAGAGCAGCAAAAGTATTAGAAGAATTAAAACTTCATGGAGACCAACAAATAGGTGTTGAAATAATCAAAAAAGCAATAATAGCTCCTGTTTCTGTAATTGCAAGAAATGCAGGAAAAGACTCTAGCATAATTGTTGATAAATTATTAAACAGCAATGAAAACATGGGTTATAATGCAAGAGATGACAAAATTGAAGACATGTTTAAAGCAGGTGTCATAGATCCAACAAAAGTAACAAGAACAGCTTTACAAAATGCAGCTTCAATTGGTGGTTTAATATTAATTACAGAAGCAATAGTATCAGAATTGCCTGAAAAAAAAACATCTCCTGAAGTAGGAGGAGGAATGCCAGGCATGGGCATGGGAGGAATGCCAGGAATGATGTAAAAAATGTTTTTTATTTTTTATTTTTTTTATAAATAATAAATTAGAGGTAAAAAATGACAAAAGAAGAGATTGAAGAAGCAATTAATAAGGCATTAAATGACAATAAAAAAGAAGAAAATAAAGTAAATAGTGAAAATAAAAATAATTTAGAATATAATGCTTCAGAATATAATGATATTAACGAAAATATAAAAGAAAACACAAATCAAAAAAATGAAAAAAGTCAAGAAAATAAAACAATAGAAGAGTTACAAAAAAAAATAGATGACTTAACAGAAACAATAAAAAGAGTTCAAGCAGATTTTATTAATTATAAAAACAGAGCAGAAAAAGAAAAATTATATTGCATTGAATATGGTAATGCAGATTTAATAAAAAGATTATTGCCTGTTTTGGATAGCTTTGATTTAGCTTTGCAAAATGCAGTTGATTTTGAAAAATTTAAAAAAGGAATTGAAATGGTTTATGCACAATTATTAGATGTTTTAGAACATGAAGGCTTGAAAAAAATAGATGCTAACGGAAAATTTGATCCTTATAAGCATGAAGTTTTATTAAAATCAGAATCAGATAAAGAAGAAGATGAAATATTGCAAGAATTGCAAAAAGGCTATATGTTAAAAGATAAAGTATTAAGGCATACAAAAGTAAAAGTCAGCTCTGGAAAAAAACAAAAATAAAAAAGAATTATAAAAAATATAAAAGATAATTAAAAATAGTGCTTAAACAAAATTAAGAATTATAAAATAAAGTCAAAAATGAAAATTGAAATAAACTATAATACAAAAAAAGAAGATATATTAAAATTAAGTTATCCGTGTAAATGCAAAAAATGTGAAAATCCTTGTAAGTTCGGCTCAGGTGTTTTAGCTGATGGTGATTATTAAAACATAAAAAAATATTTAGGATTAACTGATGAACAAGCAAAAGAATATTTTGAAGAAATTGAAAAATTCAACACAAAAAGATTAAGGCCTAAAATTTTACGAGACAAAAAAAAATTGCCTTATGGAAAATGCATATTTTTTGATGAAAAAGTTGGC
>JAWBPL010000015.1:0-9920 GCA_038825025.1 Candidatus Woesearchaeota archaeon
ATATCACTAATATAAGTATAATCTCTTTTAGAGGTGCCATCCCCAAACATTTTAATTGGCTTTCCTTCAATTATATTTTTTGTGAATAAATAAGGAGCCATGTCAGGCCTGCCTCTTGGCCCATAAACAGTAAAGAACCTTAAACAAGAGACATTTAAATTATACAAATGGCTATAAGTATAACATAAAACTTCTCCAGCTTTTTTAGTTGCTGCATAAGGGCTTATTGCATTATCTGTAAAATCATTTTCAGAAAAAGGTATTTTTTTATTTCCTCCATAAACAGAAGAACTTGAGGCAAAAACAAAATTTTTAACTTTAAATAATCTGCTCAATTCAAGTAAATTTAAAGTTCCTTTGACATTTGTTTCTTCATAAATAAAAGGATTTTCCAAAGAAGGCCTTACTCCTGCTCTGGCAGCCAAATGAATTATTTTATTAGGCTTATAATTTTCAAAAACCTCTTTTATTTTTTCAAAATTTCTTATATCTGCTTTAATCAATATATAATTTTTATTTTTTAAATTATGAAAAATATTTTTTCTTTTTATTTCTGGATCATAATAATCATTAAAGTCATCAACACAAATAATCTTTTTTTTTTTATCTAATAAATAATCAGTAACATGGCTTCCAATAAAACCTGCTCCGCCAGTTATTAAAATAGTTTCCATTTTCAACCTCTTTTATATTTTTTCAATATCAAGTAATAAATTATTTTTTTAAAAAATTATGATTTTTAGTCTACATTAGTATTATTTCCATCCCAATTAACTTTCCATGTAATTATTCTTAACCCTGTTATATCTCTTACATCATGAAATTTCTCAAAATGTTTTAAGCCATAGCCATCATAATAAAACAATCTTGTAAACATGCTTCCAATTAATTCATCAGACATTAAGATTGCATTATTATTAGGCAATAATGCTACTGCATATCCTAATTTAGATTCATTATATTTTTTTATTGTGAATTTTTCTGTTTTTTGGTCTATAAAAGCAAAAGAAGTTGGATATAATTTTTCTTTTGAGTTATCAACAAATGCCTCATTCTCTTTAACTATGATTGGAAGCATTTGATTTCCTTGTAAACCAAAATTACATTGTTTTATTGTAATTGTTTTATTGTTTTCTTGAACTTTTTTATCATTGCATGTTGTTGCTCCAACAAACATAGGCCAAGCTGCAATCCAGTCATTTACAGCCCTATCTGAAGTTAAAGAGGCAATTTCATAATACAATTTTTTTGCTTCTGTTTCTGATAAATTATATTCTGCAATAATATTTTTTATAAAACCATTATAATCATTAGTCCTAAAATAATTATAATAATCTGCTCTTTGGAAGCTCCATAACCCAAAATGTGCCCATACAGGTGCTTTTCCAACCATGTCTTCGCTTGTAATAAAATAGTTCTCTGGCTCATTGCAATATAAGGAATTTAAAATTTTATCAGCTTTCTCTTGGCTAAATCTTTTTTTTAATTCTTTTTCTGATTCTTCTTTTGTTAAATTTAATAAGGTATAAACTAATTTAACAGATTCATGTGTATCATTTAATTCTTGGTTTATATAAACAAAAGCATTATTACTTTCGCAATCCAACATTCTTAAAATAGAAATTGCTTGTTCTTCATTATCTGTTAATAAAACTTTACCTATCCAGTGAGCCATAGGCTTATTTTGAGAAGCACCATCAAAAGTTACTGCTCTATCTGCAAAATACTTAAACCAATGACCAAAATCCCACCAAGAATTAATAATTGCATTTTCATTACTTTCTTGGTTTATTTTAGTTAATGTTTCAACCCATGCATCATTCACACTTGGAACATATTGATATGAAGTTGCATAGCCTTGTTTTATTGGCTGAATTAATAACAAAAATATAACAAAAAATAAAAAAGATTTAATAATCAATAAATTTATGTCTAAAATTTTGCTTAATACTTTTGATATTTTATTAGCTAATTCTGATAAGAATACTGAAAATGCTATTATAAAAGAAGGTATTATCAATAATATAAATCTAACACCTTTTGATGAAGCATAAACAGTTGCCATAAACCAAATAACTAATAAAATAGAATGTATTGGGTCTAATTTATAATTATATAAAATAGAAATTCCCAATGAGACTATCAAAGGAATTGAAATTAAAAACATTAAAACATAAATATTTAATGAATTGGCAATATTAATTAAAAAAACATAATAAAGAATAAATAAAAAAAATAAAAAAAGAGATTTTTTCTTATGCTCATCTTCAAAAGATAAAAGAGTTATTATGCTGCCTAAAAAAGCCAATAATACAAAAAAGAAACCTCCAAAAGATATAATAACTTGATTGAAATCAGCTTCATTCATTTCAGCAACAGTTGTATAAACATTTGGCCATAAACTTGGTTTTGCTGCTTGTTTCAATCTCATTATGGCAAAAGGATTTAAAAAAGATTTGAAAAATAAATTCTGGTTTCCAAAAAAACTTAATCCTATAAAGGTAAATATTAAAAAAACAGATAAAAAAATAAAAATGCTTTTCATAGAATCAGACTTTATTAATTTAAAATTAAGTTTTTTTGTATTATAAATTTCAAATAAAATAACATAACCTAAATATACAAAAGAAGCTGCTATCAAAAATAAAAACATAAACCACCAGCCAGACCAAGCAAAACTATATATGCCTAAAGTTATTCCAGTTAAGCTTGAATAAATTATTTTAAGTTTAATGTTTTTAGTATCAAAAGCATAAACCACAAAGAACATTATTAATAAAGGAAAAACTAAATTAACAATATCATTATCTGAGCCAAGGCTTCTGCTTAATAAAGTTGGATTTACTGAAACTAAAATTGAAGCAATAAAGCCTGCAAAATTTCCAGATAATTTTTTTCCAAGCAAAAAAGCAATTATAATTGCAAAAATTGATAAAACCATTGGCAAATAAAAAGAAGCTTGCATCAAAGTAAAGCTTTTATTAAAAAAATTAACTATTTTATATAAATAAGCAATTAAGTAAGGATATATATTAACATCAACATCAAAACCAATAGGAGCCATCATTCTGTTATCTATTAATCTGCCATCTATTTTTTCATCTTCTATATGGCCTTTTTCAACAATATTTCTTGCATATCTTAACCAATAATAAGAATCAATATCCCCTAAATAAGTTATTTCTTTATTATCCTTAAAATATGCTCTAATCATATTAGAATTTTGTTTTACTGCATCCTCAATAGCTTGCTTTTGTTGGCTATAAAATGCCTTATATTGCTCTTCAACCAAAGGCATTAAATTTTGTTGTGGCAAATTAGGATATTGCTGAGATAATTGTAAAGCAATATTATTCTTTATATTTTGTTCAATGCTTTTTCTAGCCCATTCATCAGCAATAGGCAAATTATATGGCATTGACCTAATAAAAATAGTTAATATAATAGGTATTAATAAAAATAATAAAAAAGAATATTTTTCAGTTTTTTTTACTATTTTTAAAAAATCTAAATTTAGTAAAGATAGGTCTATATTTTTTTGCTCTGAATAATTTTCTAAGTCTTTTTTTTTAACTTCTTTTTTATATGAGGAAGTATCTTTTCTTGATTCTTCATTTTTGTTTTTGGTTTTATTTTTTTTTTTTATAAATGAAAAAATAGATAATTCATCATCTTTCAAATTCCCACCCAATTTTAAATTTATGTTTTCTTATAAATAAATTTTTATTATAAAATTATAAAGATTCTTTTTATAATATTTTGTATAATATAATTAATAATATCCCATTATGAATAAATACAAAAATAAAAGATAAATAAAAGATTTATAAAGATTTAGTTTATAAAAATTAAAAAAAATTAAGAAATATAAAAATCAAATAGATTAAAAAAAATTAAGAAAAAAATAACAAAATTAAAAAAATATATAACTAAAAGCTAAAAGTCTTCTACTGTTAATTGGACAACTTTTGATTGTCTTTTTGCTTTGTTATCCATTGCTACTAAATAAGTTATATTTGCTTTTTCTGCCACATTTAATAAATCTTTTTCAATTACACCATCAAAAACAACAGCATATACATTATTATTTAATGAAGTCATTGTTGCTATTAATTCAGATATTGGAACTTTTCCTAAAATATTTAATTTATCATCTAAAATATATGCACCTCTAGTTCCTATTAAGTCTTCTAGCATTTGGCTAAAAGTTTTTTTTTCATTATCATTTAATTTTTTTTGTTTTTCATTGCTTACAAACTGTAATTGTGTATTTGTTTGATTGACTTGTTGTTGATTCTGCTGTGGGCTTGTTTGTTGATATGGCTTAACAAATTTTTTTTCTTGTTTATAGTCTTGCTTATATTCTTGTTTATAATCTTTATCTTGTTTTTGCTCTTTTTCCTTATCTTTAGTGTCTCTAAAATCTTTTTTTACAAACTCAGGTTTTTCATTCTGCTCTGTTTGTGTTTCTAATTTTATTTGCTCTGTTGCAATTTTGCTTCTTAATGCTTTATGTATTTCTTTCTTTGTTAATTCTTCAACTTCTTTTCCATCTGGTGCTCTTGCAACAAAATCTATTTCTGTAACACCCATTAATTCCTGAACTATAAGAGTGCCGCCTCTGTCACCATCAACAAAAGCAGTCAATACTTTTCTTTTTCCCAATTCAACAATATCTTCTGGAACAGAAGTTCCATTAATAGCAATAGCATTTTTAAAGCCATGTTTTAATAAGTTTAAAACATCTGCTCTGCCTTCAACAACAATAACTTCATCAGATTCTTCTATTGCTGGGCCAGCAGGCAATCTTGAAACACCATATTCTTGAATTTCCATAACTCTAACTGAATAAGCAACTTCATCAGCCAATTCCTGTGAATCTGGCATTACTGTGTCCATCATTTTTCTTAATAATTCTTTAGCCCTATCAATAACTTGATTTCTTTTTGAAATTCTTACATCTTCAATATTTTGAACTTCTATTTTTGCATTACATGGGCCAATTCTTTGTATTATTTCTAAAGCTGCTCCAACAATTGCTGTTTCTGCTTTATCTAAACTGCTCGGAATTATAATAAAACCTTTTGTTTTTCCAGATTTTGTATCTGTATCAACTTCAATTCTACCAATTCTGCCAGATCTTTGTAATTCTCTTAGTTCTAATTCTGAACCTAATAATCCTTCTGTCTGGCCAAAGATTGCACCAATAACATCTGGCTTATCAACAACCCCATCAATATTTATAGTTGCATGTATAATATACTTAGCTGAAACTGGGCTTATTTTTCCCATAATCTCTCCTCCTAATTTATTATCTTTTATAGTTCTATTAAACTATTAATATCTAAACTAATATATTATATAAGCCCAACTACAAGAAAAGACTTTAAAAATAAACAATTTAACAAAATAAAGGAATAAAGGATCGTCATTTTCTTAAGCAGGCTTTTTAATTTTAAATATTATTTTAAATATTATTTTTGTTTATTTATACAAATTTTTTATTTTCAATTTTTTTATTTTTTAAATTTAATAAATTTAATAGGATTATAACAATGTTGCCCACAACACTAACCCCCAAGCTCATTGCTTGATTTTATCGTATGCTCTATTGGGTACTCTCGTGGTGGGCTGACTCGTGCAAGAGTGTCTCACAATCATGGATTCCTTTTAAAGGAAACTCAATAGAGGACCCATTTGCACTTTAAATAAAGAATAAAAAATAATTTATAAAGATTTAGTTTTGAAAGTTTAAAAATTGTAAGATAATATAAAAAGTATAAAAATAAAAATTAGAGTAATAAATATTCCAAATACTCTCTTTTCATATTAAACCCTAACTTTTTTGTTATCTTTTCTATTGCCTTATCAAAATTGCTGCCATATTGTGCTGCAATCTTTTGCCTAAATGCAAAATCTTCTTTTAAGCCAAGAGAGAGAGCTGTTTTTCTAAGAATGTATTTTTTATGATTATTTTTTATTTTTAAATTTCCTGATATTTTCATTGCTTCTATTATTAAAGAATCATCTAAAAAAGGTGTTAAAAAAGAAACATTTTTCTCTTTTGAAATTAAAAAATCTCTTTTAAAATCTCTTTCATACATTGTTTTTAATCCATTCCAGCACTCTTCATTTATATTTTGTGCCTTTTCATGTCTTTGATAGCCTGCGAATATTTCTTCACTTCCTAAACCACCAAAAAAAATATCTATGTTATCTTTTTCTGCTAGTTCAATTGCTGCTAATTCAACAGAACCAACTCCTAGATTTACAATATTTAACTCATTTCCTAAAATTTTTGCTATTTTTTTAAAAAGTTTTTCTGCCTCATCCAAAGAAATTTCTTTTGTTTTGTGATTAAAACCATAAAAATTAGAAATTTTTTTTGATTCCTGTAAATCTTTTGAGCCTTTAAAGCCAACAGTATAGCAAATAAAATTTGCATTAAATTTTTTGCATAAATAAGCAATTAATGTAGAATCAACACCACCAGAGAAAAAAATGCCAAATTTTTTATTCTTTTCTGGAAGTCTTTTTTTTATTGCATTTTCTATTGGCTTTTTTAAAATTTCTACTGCTAAATTTTCATCATCTATTTCAATATTTTTTGCTAAGTTTTTAAAACTATTAATTAGTTTTTCCCATTCATCGTAGTTAATTAAACTAGCTTCTTGATTTTGTTTTTTTGTATATGTTTCTTGAAACATTTTTTTCCATTCCTGAATTTTTAAAATATTTTTATTTAATAAAAATTCTTATTATATTTTATAGTTACATCTTATTTATTATAGTTATATTATTATAGTTATATATATCTATGTCTTATTTATATTTTATAGTTATTTTTAATATTTATATTTTATATTTAATATTATACTTTAAAATAAAACATTCTCTTTGGTCCTTAACTTTTGTGAAATTATTTAATTTTTCTTTAATTTTATCTATTGAAATTATTTTATTATGTTTAATTGAATAATTTATATCTGAGAATTCTATTTTTGAAAACATAGCATGTTTTGATAAATTAGAAAAAATATATTTTCCAGATAAAACATATTTATTTTCATATTCTTTTTTTTCAACTAAATTTTTTTTTATTAGGTTTTGAAAAAATTTAATATCTGATAAATTTGTTTTTTGTATTAGTTCTTCTATTTTAAATTCTTTTAATTGATATGCTGCATGCAATAATCTTATTTCACTTGTGTTTAATTCTTTTATTTCTGGCAATTTTTTTGTTAAAAATTCATCAACAGAAACAATAACATTTCCTTCTATTGCTTCAATTAATAAATTATATTCTGTTTTATCCTGGCATAAAAATAAATAACAAGGAATTAATTCATTTTCAATTTTTTCTATTTCTTTTTCAGACATTAACATTATGTCTTTTTGTGTTAGTTTTGGTTTTATTACTGGCAATAATTCTTTGTTTTCAAACTCGTTTATTTTTTCTAAAATATTTTCAGATATTTCTTTTTCACTATCTTCTAAAATTTCTTTTGCATTTCCTCCGTGTTTGCTTAATCTTGGCCTTATATTTACCAATAAAGGCATATCCACAATTCCAGTTATTAATGCTGAACCTATTGACAAATTAACTAATTCTTGCTCTGTTGCATAATTAATTCCTTCAACACTATTTGAAACAGCTTTTAAATCATTTGGGTTTGTTATTTTCATTATTATTTGTGTTGTGCATTGGCTTAAAACAGATTTATCAACTCTTGCTGGCCTTTGGCTTATTACACATAAGCCTAAACCGAATTTTCTGCCTTCTGATGCAATTGTTCTTATTATTTTAGAGCATCTTGTTTCACCAAAAGATCTTTCTGGGCAGTAATTATGTGCTTCTTCAATCACACAAAAAAAAGGTGCAATTTTGTCTTGTTTTCTTAATTCAAATAAATCTTTCAATAACTTAAAAACAATTATTTCTTGTATATCTGGGCTAATTCCTTTCAAATTAATAATAGAGCATTTTCCTGTTTGTATTAATTCATTATAGGGTACATAAGAATCTGAAAATATTTGTAAACTATTTAAATATTCTAAATTATTTATTAAAGACCACTTTGCATTATTTTCCTCTTTCTCTAATTCAAAAAGCAATGTTGTAAAATTAACATTTGACAAATTTTTTAATGCATTATATAAAATTCCTGATTGAGTATTAGATAATTTTCCAGGAAACATTTGAGTTATTTCCAAAGGTGTTAAATTATTATTCAATCTTAAAGGCCTTAATTCAGGATTTAAATTATTGTCTCCATATTCTTGAATATTTTTAAAACCAATAGGCTTTAAATTAAATTTTTCCAAATCTTGCTTTTGATCTTCATTAGGATATTTTAAAGTAGAATATTCACCGTGTGGATCAATTATTAAAATAGGAACTTTTTTTTGTATTATTTCCTCAATTAAAACACCAACTGTATAAGATTTTCCTGCTCCTGATTTTGCTAAAATAGCAACATGCTTTGTTAATAATTTTTTTAAATCTAAATAAACATCAATGTTTTTTCCTTCTAATTTTCCTATATAAGCCCCATTAGCAGAATCATCTAATTTAATTATTTTTTTTATAAATTCATCATCTGCTTTCAAAACTTCAGAATTCTGCTCAAAAGGAATTCTTATAGGCTTTATTAATCCTTTTTCATCTTTATAGCCAATAACAATGCATTTTGCAATATCTTTTTCTGTTCTTTCTATTTCAATAATTTGGCATAAAACATAATCATAAACTTTATGAAATACTTGAACAAATTCAAATTTTTTTGTTTCTTTTTCTACTAAGAATTGAAATTCATTTGTAGTTATTTTTCCAAAAATTCTGCCTAAGAGCATATTTTTTTAAAAATAATAATGGTTTATTAAATTAATTGGTTTTTTATAACTAATAGGTTTTTTCTAAATTTAATTTTTTTCATTTTAATTATGAATTCAGTTAATTTTATAAGCAAATTTTTTTTATTAAATCTTATGAAAGCAATAGTTACAGGCGGCTCTGGATTCATAGGAAGCCATTTAGTAGAAAGATTACTTAATGAAGGGCATGATGTTATTTGTGTTGATAATTTAGGCTCTGGCAGAATAGAAAATATAAAGCATTTATTAGAAAATCCAAAATTTAAAAACAAATTAAGATTTATTAAGCATAATGTTATTGAGCCTTTGCAATTAATTGAAGGCAAAATAGATTGGATTTTTCATTTGGCTTCAAGGGCAAGCCCAAGAGATTATCAGGAATATCCTGTTGAAACTGCCTTAGCTAATTCTGTTGGCACAAATAAAATGGTTGAATTGGCATTAGATAAAAATGCTAAAATTTTATTTACAAGCACTAGTGAGGCTTATGGCGAGCCAAAAGAGCATCCTCAAAAAGAATCTTATTGGGGCAATGTCAATCCTGTTGGCATAAGAAGCTGTTATGATGAATCTAAGAGATTTGGCGAAGCATTATTAATGGCCTATCATAGAGAATATAATGTTGATATTAAAATTGTTAGAATTTTCAATACATATGGGCCAAGAATGAGAATTGATGATGGCAGGGTTATTCCAAATTTTATAACACAGGCATTAAAAAATAAGCCAATAACAATTTATGGTGATGGAAAACAAACAAGAAGCTTTTGCTATGTAGCTGATATGGTTGATGGCATAATAAAAATGATGAACTCTAATGAAACAGGGCCAAAAAACTTAGGCAATCCTAAAGAATTTACAATATTAGAAACAGCTTCCTTAATAAAAAAATTAACAAAATCAAAATCAGAAATTAAATTTTTACCATTGCCGCAAGATGATCCAACAAAAAGACAGCCTGATATTTCAAAAGCTAGACAGCTATTAGGTTGGGAGCCTAAAGTTGATTTTGAAACAGGGTTAAGAAAAACTATTGATTATTTTAG
>JAWBPL010000016.1:0-9767 GCA_038825025.1 Candidatus Woesearchaeota archaeon
AATCAAAATAATTTTAATCAAGGCTTGGAATCAACACCTCAATTTAATAATAATATTCCTAATTCAGGTTTTTCTCCAATGTCATCACAACAACAATCACAACAACAATCTTTTGATAATAGAATGAGAATGCCTTTGGGTGAGAATATAAGACAGGAAAAAATGCATTCATATGATGAGCCTCAGATAATACAAAAAGAAAACCCATTAGAAAAAGATTTAGAATTAATATCAGCAAAATTGGATTATTTAAAAGCAAGCTTAGAATCAATAAATCAAAGATTGGCTAATTTAGAACATATGGCAAGACAAGAATCTGAGAGAAATTCTTATCAATATCAAAAAAGATTTTAATTGGCTTCTGAATTTTCTTTTGTGGGTTCTATGTTTTTATCTTCTTTAAATGTATAAAATAAAAAGCTTAAATAACTTCCTAAATAAAATAAAGAATAAATCATCAAATAAATAAAATAAATAACAACATCAAAATATTTATTGTGTTTTAAATTAAATGAAATTGCCTCTAAAAAAAAGAAAAATAAGCTGTTATAATAATAATAGATATATATTCCAAAAAAACCCAAAGAAATTAATGTCATTAAAAAAAATAAGATCTCTTTTAATATTTCTATTTTTGAAATAAAAACTACAAATAAGAAAACAATAACAGATAAAGCAAAAGTAAAATATAAATTAGCATTATTTGATAGCACAGATTGTGTTTTTATGTCTGTTCCAATAATTTCTTTATTATATATGCTTGAAATTAAATATGTAGGCATTAATTCCATAAAAACAAGGCAGGAAAAAAACAAGGCAATTAATATTTTTGAAAAATTCCTTTGTTTTTTTGAATTATAAAAATCATAAACAACAAACCAAATAAATAATGGAAAAAACATTAGATAAAAAGCACCTATAGTATTAAAAAGATATGCGAAAAACAAGATTACTGGATTTATTCTTTTATTTAAATCTTGTTTATAATGCTCTAATATTAATTTATGATTCTCGTCTTCTAATTCTTCAATATTAAAGTTGGCACCGACTCCTAAATTATAGGGGATAATAAAAACAGCTAAATCGCTTATTAAATGAAAAACTAGAATTAAAGAAATGCCTAAAAAAATTGTTTTTTTATCATGAAAAAGATTAATAAAATTTTTTATTAATTCTTCTAATGTTGAGCTTGATTTAACTAAAATTGTTTCAGAATCTTTTTTCATATGATATTTAATTAAATAAAATAATATAGCTAAAAACAATATAGGTGCATCTAAAATTCTTGTGAACCATTCGCTTATAAAATTAAAAAAAATTAAATAAAAACCAATTAAAAGGATAAAAACACTGATAAATTTTATTGGTTTCTTTGTTTTGTTGTCTTCATGCAAGGCATTTAAAATGCTTTTATCTTCAATTTTTATAAAAAATGTAGAATAAATACTTAAAATAAATAATATTAATAATCCCAAATAAAAAGAAATATTAATTATTTTTGAAGAAATAAAAGGATTTGCTAAAAAACATATTATAGGATTTAATAATCTTTCTTGATGGACACATATTCCTTTTGATGCAATAACATACATAAACTCAATAAATTTATTTATTATTAAAATGAAATATGCCGATAATAAAATAAAATCAAATTTTTTATTAATTGTTCCAAAAAATATTTCTGATAATTTTGATTTATAAAGAACATAAAACAATCCTGTAAATGATACAACAATGTCTATAAATTCAAAAAATTCACTATATATACCAAAGTTTTCAAAAAAAGGATATAAATTAAAAAAAAGTATTATTTTTGCAAAAATTAAGTATGTTAAAACAAAGTCTTCTAAAAAAGTCTCTTTTTTAAAATTAATCATATTTTAAATTATAGACAACTAGTTTATATAATTTTTTAATATTATTATAGAAAATTTAAAATTTAGTTATGTTCTTAACAAAATTTCAAGTAATAATCATAAAGATTATAAATTCATTTTTTTTAAAGATAATTATGAAAATAATAAAATTATTAGGCTCAAATTATGAATTCGGCTATAAATTGGGCTTGTTATTTTCAGATGCAATAAAATATAGAATTAAAAAATTCAAAATAAATGATAAGTTGCTGAAAAAAAAACAAAAATATATTTATCAAACGAAAAAATTAGCTGAGCTATATTCAAATTATTATGAAGAATTAAGGGGAATTGCAAATGCATCAAAAGTTTCATTTAATGAAATAATTATGCTTAATTTATTAGGCTTACTGGATATAAGCAGGTGTTCCTCTATTGCAATAAAAACAAAAAATAATTTATTAATCGCTCATAATGAAGATGGTGATAATTTTGAAAGAAAAAATGATTTTGCATTAATAAAATATGAAAAAAAAGATTTCTATTTTTATTCATTTTTTTATCCAGGAGAGTTATTAGGATCAACATTTTCATGGAATTCATACGGCTTAATTATTACAACAAATTCAATAAGGTCTAAATTATCAAAAAAACCAAAATTGCCAAGAGTTTTTTTATCAAGGGCATTAATAGAAGCAAAATCTATAAAACAGGCAATTTCTATAATAAAAAAAATAAAAATCTCAGGAGGCTTGCATTATTTTATAGCAGATAGTAAAAAAATAATTTCAGTTGAGCTTTATCAAAATAAATTTTATATAAAAAATGTAAAAGGAATTGAAATACATACTAATCATTATTTATATGAAAAATTTAGAAAAAAAACAAAGCAAAGTAAAAATTCATTGACAAGATACAAAAGATTAAAAGAATTAATAACAGAATTAAAAAAAGAAGAAAATTTTATTGATTTTCTTAATAATTCTACTTACTTGAAAGAAAATATACTTAATAATATT
This sequence comes from Candidatus Woesearchaeota archaeon, assembly GCA_038825025.1. Classification (GTDB taxonomy): domain Archaea; phylum Nanobdellota; class Nanobdellia; order Woesearchaeales; family GW2011-AR15; genus JAAXVZ01. Next base: position 2,876 of record JAWBPL010000016.1, read on the forward strand.
TTAAAGATAATGTATGATAGAAGAACAAAGCCAAATTCAATTTATAATAAAAAATCAGATAAAAACCAAACTTTAGCAACTTTCATTTATTTAAATAATGAAAAACATGTTTTTAAGAATCCTAATTTTATTTGAATTTTAATTAGATTTATTGTTTTTTATAAAATTTATAGTTTTTTAGATTTATTATATAGACTATATAGTTTTATATTTTATATAAATAGTTATATATTCTATTTTAATTATTTTTATTAAAAAATAAAAAAAGCAAAAAAATTATGAAGTCATTTTTATCAGGATTTATATTATTTTCAATTTTTTTATCATTAATGGCTATTTCAGAAAGCAGAAAAACAAGATTTTATTATTTAGTTATTTTAATAATGATTTTTATTTTTACATTTTTCTTGTTTTCTTATGAATATGATAAAGAAAAAATAAAAGCCTGGAAACAAAAAGAAAAAAAATTAAAAGAGGACATTTACTTAAATTTTTTAAAAAAGAAATATGAAAAATAAATACAAAAATATATTATAAATATAAAAATATAAAGATAAAAAAGATTTTTTAATTAAAAAAATATTAATTCCTTATTTTTCTTTGTTCTTTTCTATTTTTAATGGAACACCTGCCATGTCGCCTATTACATTAATTAATTCTGTGTCTGTTGGCACAACAATTTTTGCATTATTGCTTAATGCTTTTTCAACTGCTTCAAGCCTTCTTAATAATTGGGCATTTCCAACAAAATATTTATTAGCAGATTCATTGACTAATTTTATTGCTTGTGCTTCACCTTCAGCTTCTAGTATTTTTGCTTCTTTTACACCTTCAGCTTCTTTAATTTTTGCCATTTTTAAACCATCTGCTTGTGTCTGTGTTGCCAATGCATAATCTTTTGCAGCTATTTTTTCATTTTCTGCTTTAACTACTTTATTCATTGTTTCCTGGACATCTTTTGGCGGCTCAATTTCTTTTAATTCTGTTCTAACTACTTCCAAGCCCCAATTATGAGTTTCTTCTTTTAATGTTTTCATTAATTCTGAATTTATTTTGTCTCTTTCGCTATTAGCACTTTTTAATGTCATTGTTCCAATTATGTTTCTTAATGTTGTTCTTGCTAAACTGACAATTTGAACTTGATAATCATATACATTATATTGTGAGGCTTTTACAGACTGCTCATCTGGCTTTACTCTGAAATAAACTTGTGCATCAACTCTCGCATTCAAATTATCATTTGTAATTATTTCTTGTGGCTCAGCATCAACCATTTGCTCTGTTATATTTACTTGATACATTTTCATTAAAAAAGGAATAATCCAATGAAAACCTGGCTCTGCAAATTTATGATATTTGCCTAGAAATTCAATAATGCCTCTATGTGTTGGCCTAACTATTCTAATTCCTAAAATAAAAAAAATAATTAATATGATTATCCACCAAAACATTTTTTATCACCTTTTGCTCTTTTTATTTTTTTACTTTTTTGCTTTCTTTATTTTATTTATTTTATTTGTGCTCTTTATTTTCCTTATTTTTTATTTGTATTTATTTTAAATAATAAATAAGCCGGGCAAAAACCAATCAATCCTGTTAATAATGGCAATAAACCTATTAATCCTAACAAGCTTTTGTAATAATAGCCCAAAACTAAAATAACTAATCCAATAATTATTCTTATAGTTCTATCTACTTTACCTTCATTGCATTTCATAAAATCACCCCCTTTTAATATATATAAAAACAAAGTTTATAAATATTGCTAAAAAACTTTATTTTTGATAATTATGAAACTACCAACAAGAGAGCAATGCTTTGAATATTATAAAAAATTTGAAACACCAGAAAATATTTTAGAGCATGTTAAAAAAGTTAATGAAATAGCAAATTTTATTGCAAAAAAATTAAATGAAAAATTAAAAGAACAGCAGAATAAAAAAAATAATATAATAAATTTAGAATTAGTTGATAGAGTTTCTTTAATACATGATTTAGACAAATGGTTCACTTTAAAAAATAAAGAATTTTTACATGGGCATATTACAAAAGAATTTTTGGAAAAAGAGGGCTATCCTGAACTAGGTTTTTATGCTAAGCAGCATATTATTGAAGATGCAGAATTGCCCTTTAAGACTTGGGAAGAAAAAATTGTTGCTTATGCAGATAAAAGAGCAAATGGCTCAAAGATAGTTACTTTAAAAGATAGGTTTGATTATATTAATAAAAGATATGTTGCAATTGACATTGAAAAAAGAAAATTTGCTGAAAAATTGAGTTATGAAATTGAAAAAGAAATATTTGATATTATAAATATAAAGCCAGAGGATTTAGAAAAAGAGATTGAAATAGAAAAAAATAAAACAGAATAATATAAAAATAAAAAGAGAAAAAAAGAATTACTAATTAAATACTAAAAATTAAAAAAAATTTAATTAAAATTATATAATTTCTTCTACTGGCTCTTCTATTGGAATTGGCTCACCTTTGTAAGGCATAGGATAATATTCTTCTGTATAAGGCAATTTAATGCTGTTTAATGTTTCTAAATTTTCTAAATCATTCATTTCTATTTTTTTATCAGATATTGTATATAAAACATCATCCATGTATAATGCTCTTTTTATTGCATTTGGGCTACCATAATACCAATAAGGATATTCTTCTGTTTCTGCATGTGAAACTTTTCCTTTTAATTTAAAGCCTTGTTTTGTAATATCAAAAACATATGAACCTTGCCATACTTTTTGTCTGTAATATCCTAGTCTTGAGTCATAAGTTTCTTTGCCTTTTAGTTCTCTTACAGGAATTACTAATAAGTTTTTGCTTTTGCTGAATAAAAAAGCTTTATGATTATATAATGCCTCTGAATCTGTGCCTTCTGATCCTATTTCATATTTATCTATTTGTTTAGGGTTATTTACATCACTGACATCAAATAAAGCAAGTTTAATTCCTTTAGTTGAAATTCCGCCCCATTCATTTTCTTTTGTTTCTTTTCCTAGTCCAATTATTGTATTTTCATCATATGCATGTAAGTAGTCTGAAAATCCTGGAATTTTTAATTCACCTAATATTTCTGGATTTTCTGGATTTGATAAATCAATTACAAAAAAAGGATCAATTCTCTGGAAGGTTACCATGTATAATCTATTTCCCATAAATCTTGTTGAATAAATCCTTTCATCAGGAGCAATTTTTTCTAATTTTCCTTTTAATTTCATGTTTTCATCTAAAATATAGACATTATTGTATGTAATTGATTTTCCACTTGCCCATGCATCAAATGTTGTTGCAACTCTTAAATTTTTGTTATTTTCATCCATTGAAAATTGGTTTAATAAATATCCTTTTACTTCTCCTTTTGCAATATATTTTAAATTTCCCTTCTTGATTTCTATTTTATGTATTATTGTTTTTCTTAAATCTTCTTCTTTTTTTAATTCATATTCTGTTATTGCTTCTTCTACTTTTTCCATAAAATCAGATTTTTCTGATTTTGACATTTTATTATACATTGCTTCTATTTCATTGCTTATTTTATCCCATTTTTCTTGTTCTTTTAAATCGTTGTTGTTATTGATTTCCAAAATTTTATTTTTTGTTTCACTTGGCAATAATGGAACAATTACATCATAAAATCTTTGTTTTAAGTAATCGTTATAATTTTCATTGTTATAAATGCCGAATCTTCCCCATATAAAAGGTGTGTTTTTCATATGTGAAATATAAATGTTATTTTCACTTACAAATATTACATTTGAATAGCCTATCATAAATGTTTCTGCTTTTACACTTTCTTCTGAATCTAATTTATTTAAGTCAATTGCTACAATTGTATTAAAATTATAATTGTTGTCTGGCTCGTCAATATAATAAACATTTGGATTTATTGCGATTTTTGAGTTAGATTCTTTAACAACAGGCAAATCTAGGTAATTGCCATAATAATAAACACTATCTTGTGCTATTAAATAAACATAATTGTCAATCATTCTTGATGTTAGATAATATCCTTTTACATCATAATCTTTTATTTTTTTAGGCTTTTCTTTATCTGAAATATCATAAACTAAAACATGTGTTTTTTGCTTGTAAATTGGCTGTGGAATTACATCATATTGCATAAATCCATAAACTTCCTCATTATTATCAGTAAATACAACAAGGTTGTTTCCATTTAAAAATAAGTCTCTTGGATTTCCTTCTATTAATGTTTCTGATAAAATTTTTGCATTTTCAGCAGGATAAGCATCTACAATAACTAATTTATTGCTGCTTATTAAGTAAATATATTTATTATCATTTTTTATAAAATCTGCCTCATCAACACCTTGAATCTGTATGTTTGTAGTGCTGTAATCATTTGCTGAAGCACCAGAACTTATTGAATCAGATACTTTTGCTGAAATTGGTGATGTTTCCTTCATTAAATTTCTTTTAATGCCATAGCCAAATGAGCCATAATTTAAAACCTGATTTTTAGTTAAGAAATCAATAATTTCTTGTTTTGAATTGAATTTTTTTAATTCTTCTGATTCAAAGTTTAAATTGTTATTTAAATCATTATTTAAATTATTTTGGTTTGTGTTTTGCTCAGTGTTTATTTTTTTTATTTCTGTGCAGCTTATTAAACTGAATATTACAAAAATTAAAAATAAACTTGTTAATATAAGTTTAAATTCTTTTTTCATTAAAATCACCTAATTAATGTAAGAAAGGCTTTTTAATATACTTTGTGTTGATTTCAATTCAAGTTGAAGTCTTAATGTTTTTATTTTTTTAAGTTTTTATTATTTATTATTGTTATATTATTGTTATTTATTAAGTTATTATAATAGTTTTAAATTGCCTGTTATTTTGTCTATTTTTTCTTCATAATCTGGCCCAATTCCCAGGCAAGTTTCTGTTCCAGGTTCAATTACAGTTCTGCCTGCATCTGTTATTAAAGCAGTTTTTAATCCTAAATCTTTTGCCAGTTGATTGTATTTATATAAATCTTCTTTTGTTTCAACTTTTAAAACTATTTTTGCACTTCCTAGAGATTGCCATTTTTTTATTATATCTTTGTCTGATTTTAAAACAGCCTCAACAGAAGCATGTGCAACTTGGCTTGCTAATTTTCCTTTTGGCAATTTTAAATCGTTTCTTATTAATATGACTTGCTTTAACATATCTAAAAGTAAAAACTTTGTGTTTATAAGATTATTGAACTAAGTTTTTTATTTTCATTTTTTATTTTTTTATTTTTAATTTATTTTATTTTATTTTTTTTAGCTTATTTTATTTTAAAATAATAAACTTTAATAAGAAACAACTTTTTTTACTTTATATGTTAAACAAAGAATATTGGGAAAAAAAACATAAAGAAAGCGAAGGCAAATTTAACAGAGTTACAGATTTTGCAAGATTATGCTATAATAATTTCATGAAAAGAAAAGGCAAAGTTTTGGATTTATGCTGTGGAAAAGGCTCAGATGCAATTTATTTTCATAATAAAAGGTTTTTAGTAACAGCTATTGATTATTCTAATGAGGCAATAAGGCAGTTTAATGAAACACAAAAAAGATATGGGATTTTTATTTCAACATTAGTTAAAGATATTTTAGAAACATTGCCTTTTAATGATGAAAGTTTTGATTATGTTTATAGTAGGCTAGGTTTGGGCTATTTTACAGACGAAGAACTAAAAAAGATTTTAGCAGAAGTAAATAGAATATTAAAAAAAGGCGGCTTATTTTTTATTCAAGTTAAATCAGTGAATGATATTTTGTATGGAAAAGGCAAATTAATAGAAAAGGATATGTATGAAGATGAAACAGGCTATGTAAGGCATTTTTTTAGTAAGGAATATGCAGAAGAGCTTTTTTCAGATTTTCATATTTTGATGGTTGAAGAAAGAAATATAGAGCAAGGAAGCTCTTATATGGAAATTGTTCTAGAGAAAAAATAAATTTAGTATAAAAGAAATAATAAAAAAAAGATTTTTAAACAAACATTATTTTAATTTTTCTATGGTTTTAGTTTTATTAAGGCATGGAGAAAGTATCTGGAATAAAGAAAATAGATTTACTGGCTGGACAGATGTTGATTTGTCTGAGAAAGGCATTGAAGAAGCAATTGAAGCCGGAAAATTATTGAAAGAAAAAGGCTTTACTTTTGATGTTGCTTATACTTCTTATTTAATTAGAGCAAAAAAAACATTAAATTATGTTTTAAAAGAATTGAATTTAAATATTCCTGTTATTGAAAATTGGAGATTAAATGAAAGGCATTATGGTTCATTGCAAGGCTTAAATAAAGAAGAAATGGCTAAACAATATGGCGAAGAACAAGTAAAATTATGGCGGCGAAGCTATGATGTTAAGCCGCCAGAATTGACAAAAGATGATGACAGATATCCTGGAAAAGACCCTAAATATAAAGATTTAAAAGAAAATGAAATTCCATTGTCAGAAAGCTTAAAAGACACTTTATTAAGAGTTCTTCCTTTATGGAATGATTCTATTTTTCAAGAATTAAAAAATGGCAAAAATGTTTTGATTGTTGCACATGGCAATAGTTTAAGAGCATTAATAAAAATAATTGATAATATATCTGATCAGGATATTGTTGAGTTAAATATTCCTACAGGAATTCCATTAGTTTATGAGTTTGATTCTGAAAATGAGGTATTTACAAAACATTATTATTTAGGTGAAGAGAATAAAATAAAAGAAAAGATTGATAATGTTAAAAATCAGATTAATATAAAAATATAATAATATAAAAAATTATGATAATATAAAAAATAAAAAAATACTCTTTTTAAATAATATTATTTTGTTGTATTTATTTAATTTTTAGATGTTTTTTTATTAACATTTGTAAAAAACAAGCAATCTTTATAAAT
>JAWBPL010000017.1:0-9624 GCA_038825025.1 Candidatus Woesearchaeota archaeon
GTTTGGCGGTAAAAAAAATGTTGCATATGTTGATTGCAAAATATTAGATAAAAATTTGAATATTACAAATATATTGCAAGAAAGATATGGCTTATTTGGAAAAATATTAAATAAAACACCAAAAGAAATGATTTTATTATTAGACAATGTTCATGAACTATCAAAAAAAAACACAGAAAGAATAAAATATTATTTTGATCAAAACAATATAAAATCAATCATATTTACAACAGAGAAATATTCAAAAGCAAAATTCTCTGAAAGCTTAAAAGACAGAATTGGCAAAAGAGTTTTAAAAATTCCTTTGATGGATGAATTTGATGCTATTGAAATAGTAAAAAAAAGAATAGGCGAAAAAAGCGATTTTTTTAATGATGATTTAATAAAAAAAATATTTAATTTATCTGAAAATTCTGTAAAATTATTTTTAGAAAATTGCTCTAAAATTGCAGAGACTGCTGTAAAAAAAGGAAGAAAAAGAGCACAATTGGTTGATTTAAAAGTTTTAAGTTCTGAAAATAATAGTGAAAATATTGAAAAAAATGATCAAGAAAATAATGAAGAAAAAGAAGAAATAGAAGAAAAAGAACAATAACTTGAAAGGTGAAAAAATGGTAGAATTATGGTATAAAAAATTAGGCTTTTATGCAAATCCTTTAAGCATTAAACCTGGAATGTATGACACAGATTTAATTGCATATGATTTAAAGCAGATATTTGATAAAATAACAAAAGGAGAATTATTATTTATTGAAGGAAATTATGGAACTGGAAAAACAACAATACTAAAAAACATAATTTCAAATTATAAAGGAAAAAATAGAATTATTTATTATAGCTTTAATGTTGCTGATAATTCTTTTGATGTAAATAAATTATTAGAAGGAGCAAAAACATTTGTAAAAAAATTAGTAGGCTTGCCTGAAAGAAATATAATCTTTTTATTAGATGAAGTACATTTAATGAAAACAAGCGAAGCAAAATCATTAATTAAGCCTTACAAAGATGGAATAATAAAAAGCATTGTTTTTGTCAGCCATGATTATGATGCAGTTAATTTCCCAGAAGAGCTAAATAAATTAATAAAAAATAACATAATAAAAACAGTAGAATTATCAAATAAAGAAGCAATAAATTTAGTAAGAAAAAGATTGGGAAATATAAGCATAATAGATAATAAATCAATTGAAAAAATTTTTGAGATTTCTGGAAAAAATCCGAGAAGATTATTAGAATATTGTGAAGATATATTAAAATATACAATAGAAATAGGCGATAATAAAATAACAGATTATCATATAAATGAAGTTTTAAAAGATGCCATAAAAGAACAAAAAAAATTATTGAGAAAAAATAAAGAAGAAAAAGAAGAGAAAGAAAAGCAAAAAAAAGAAATAAATTCAATTAATGAAACATTTGATAATGAAATTAAAAGTTTTGAAAATAAAATAGAAATAACAGAGCCTGTAAAAGAGGAAATTTATACAGAAAATAAAAAAACAAATGAAAGCATAAACGAAGTAGAAAAACTAATTGAAATATCAAAAAATAGTTCTACTGAAACAAAAAAATTTAGAAAAACAAAAAAAGAAAAAACAAAAAAAGAAAATAAGGAAAAAGAACAAAAAGAAAAAAAATTTAAAGTAAATAAATTGCTTCCAGAAGCTAATAAAAGCTCATTAGGAGCAATAACTGAAAATGATGATGTAAAAGAAACAGAATATAAAGTGTATTATTTAAAAGAATAAAATTAAAAAATTGTTATTTATATTTCTTTTAATTTTTTTGTTCGTGGACTCAGCGGGATTTGAACCCGCAGCCTTTCCTCAGCGAAAGGAATGCTCTACCATTGAGCTATGAGCCCTTTTTTAATTAAAAAAATTTAAAATCCAGAATGAATTTTTTATAAATAACCTTTTTCTTTTCTTTCAGGCTCTTTTACTTGCCTTCTATAATCACCATATTTATCATCAGGAGAATATTTCGCGGGTTTTGGTTGAATTGTTTTTTCATTACAAAAAGGACAATTTTCAGAAAGAGTATATTTTTGACATTTAATACATTTGTAAATATGCTTCATTTTTTATTAAATTATATTGATTTTTCTTTAAAAAAGTTATATAATTTATTTTCTTTTAAAATCAAAGATTGCTTTGTTTTTCACTTTTTGCTCTATAATTTGTGTTGCTTTTTTCATTTTATTTTCTGCATCTTTATAATCATTGCTTTTTACAATTATTTCGTATTTGCCGCCGCCTAAATATTTTATTTCAGATTCGTTTTTTTCAGCTTCAATCAAGGCATCTTTTATAATTTCAATTCCATTGCTTTCATATGTTGTTAATGAAATTGTTCCGTTTATTTCTATATGCTGAGGCTTAAATCTTTGATTAACCAAATCTTCAATTTCTAATAAGATTGTTTGATCTATTCCTAAATTATAATCTTTTAATTTTAAATTTCCTAAAACAATATCTTCAAAAGCATTATGTAAATATTCATAATCTTTTAAAATAGGCTCAGATATAAGTTCATATAATTTTTTTTCATCTTGATTATGCTCTTTTGCAATATGGCTTATAATTGATTCTGCTTTTTGCTCTAATTTTATTTGATTTACTTTTTCCTTTCTTTCTTTCTCATTAACTCTTCTTAATGATAAATCAACATGGCCTTTTTCTTTATAAACTCTTAATACTTTGCATACAACTTTTTTTCCTTCTTTTACATAATCTCTTATGTTTCTAATTCTGCCTGCTGCAATTTCAGAAATATGAATCATTCCTTGAAGATTGTATTCATCAATATTTACAAAAACAGAACTAAATTGAACACTGGTTACTGTGCATAAAACAATTTCAGATTCTTCTGGCAAGCCCTTTTTTCTGTAATACATTTTAAATTAAAAAAAGTTTTTGAAAAAATTTTGAAATTTTTATTTTAGGAATTATTCTAAAACTTCCAAGATTCTTGCTTTTACTCTAATTTTGCCGCCTGTTGGCTCAGAGATTTCTCTACCACATACTAAGCAATTTACTTTTTGTGAAGCTTTTCCAAATATTATTTGCTCATTTTTGCATTTTGGACATCTAACTTTTATGAATTTTGATGTTGGTTCTCTTCTCATTTTTATCCTCCTAAAAATTAAGTTTTAAGGATTTTTATTTGATTTTATAAATTTTATTTAATTTTATAGATATATTTAATTAGAAAATTAAGCCATTTATAAAGATTGCTTGTTTTTTTTTGTTTTAGTGTTTTATTATATAAGGAAATAAATTTATTAAACTTTCAAACTAACTACTTTGCTAATTCCATGCTCATTCATAGAAACACCATATAAGTTATCTGCCTCACTTATAATACCATCATTATGGCTTATAACTATGTATTGTGCTTTTGCAACATACTGTCTTATTAATTGTGCTAATTGCTCTGAATTTCTTTTATCAAGAGCAGCATCAACTTCATCTAAAACATAGAATGGAGCGGGCTCATGATCTTGAACAGCAAATAAAAATGCTAAAGCAGTCATTGTTTTTTCACCGCCAGATAAGCTTCTAATATCAAGGAATTTTTTACCTGTTAACCTTACTTTTATATTCAAGCCAGCATCAAAAATAGTTTCAGGGCTTTCTAATTCTAATGTTGCTTCTCCTTTTGTTGATAAGCTATTAAATTTTTTCTTAAAGTTTTCATTAATAACATTATATGTGTTCATAAACAAATCTTTTTTCTTTGTTTCAATTTCATTCATCATAACTAAAACATCTTCTTTTTCTTTAATTAATGTTGTTTTTTTCTCTTGAACTTCTTTGTATTCTTTTTCAACTGCATCATAAATCTCCAAAGCTTTCATATTTACTGCTCCAATATCTTGCATCATTTTTTCAAATTCCCAGATTTCTTTTTTAATTTTCTCTTCATCTTTGTTCTCAAAAATAGGAATTCCTTCATATTGCTTGTATTCTTCTTTTATGCCTTCTAATTCTGCTGTTGTTTTTGCATTCTCTAAAGAAATAGTATTAACTTTCATTTCCTCATTTTTTTTAGAGTCTTCTTTTTTATAAACTTTGGATTCAATTTCATTAATTTCATTATTTATTTTATCTCTTTTTTTAAATAGCTCTTTAAATTTATTATAAAACTCTTTTTGATTTTCTTCCTTTAATTTCAAATCTTTTTCTTGAGTTTTTAACAAGCTTAATAAAGAATCTTTTTCTTTTTTAAAATCACTTTCTTCTTTCTCATGCTGCTTTAAAATTTTTTTAATATTTTCTAATTCTGGCTTTAAAATTGTGTTTATTTGAACATCAATGTTTTTTATTTCTGCCTCAATTTTTATTATTTCTTCTTTTAATTCTGATTTTTTCTGCTCAAAAGTATTTAGTTCAGCCAATAATGTCGGATTTTTTAAAGAATTTATTTTATCCCTAATAGTTTGTTTAGAAATTTTTAATTGTGCTAATTCTGTGTTTTGTTTTACTATATCATTTTGTATTTTTTTCAATTCGTTTTCTATTTCTTGCTCTTTTTCTTGGAATTCTTTTTTCTGCTGTTTTGAAATATCCATATCAGAATCTTCAATATGCAATGATTTCTCAATTTTTAGAATTTCAGCTTCTAGCTCTGCTTTTAAATGCCTTAATCTTGTTATTTTTTCTTCATTATCAGTTTTTCTTTTTTCTAACGAGCTTATAACTAAATTTATTTCATTATCTTCTTGCTCTAATTTTTCAATCTGGCTTACTAATTCTCTTTCTTGAAAACCAATAGATTCTTTTTTTCTAAAACCGCCGTGCATTGCACCACTAGTTTCTGTTAAATCACCGTCTAAAGTAACCATTCTAAATTTACCAATTCCAATTTGCCTAGCAACTTCTATGTTTTCAACTACAATTGTATTTCCAAATACATAAGAAAAAACATTCTTGAATTGTGGCTCAAATTTTATTAAGTTTATTGCTAAACCTCTAACTCCTGGTTTGTTTAAAACAGCTTTTATTTCACTTTGTTCAGGAGAAGGCTTTATTTTATTTAATGGCAAAAATGAAGCAATTCCAAATTTATTTTTTTTTAGATAATTTATACATTCTGCTCCTGTTGCATCGTTATCAACAACAATACTTTTTATTCTTGAGCCAGCAGCAACTTCTAATGCAACACTATACTCAGAAGAAACTTGCCCTAAACTAGAAACTGTTCCATAAATGCCTTTTAATCTTTTTTTTAATTCTAAAATTCTTTGCAATGCAATATCTCCTGAGCTAGATTCTTGCATTCCAGCTTGTTTTGCATTTAATTTTGCTAATTCTTCTTTTATTTTTAATGACTTTGTTCTGGCATTTGATAATTGTGCTGTTATTGAAGAATCTTCATTTAGCCTTGTGCTTAATTCAAGAGTTGCTTTTTTAAACTCTTGCCTCATTTGTTTTAGTCTTTCTATTTCTTTTTCATTTTCTTTTTTAACTGCCAAAACTTTGTTTATTTTTTCGTCTGCTGTCTGTATTTGATATTCTAATTTATCTTTTTCTCTCAATAAATTTTGCTGTTTTTCTCTTAAAGATTGTATTTCTGATAATTTTTGTTCTGATTTTTTATCTAATTCCTCAATTTGTTTTTCTAAATCACTAGAATCATCTAATTTATATTTAGCTTTAAATTGTGAAATCTTTGTTTCAATAACAGAAATTTGGTTTTTTTTATCTGAGATTGATTTTTCAAATGATTTTTTTTCTAAATTCAATCTTTCAATTTTATCATTTATATCATTCAAGCTTTGATCTAATTGCAATTTTCTTTCATTTACTCTTAAAACTTCATTATCTATTGTTGTTAATCTAGATTTTTCTGTTCCAATTGCAATTCTTAATTCTTCAATCTGCTTTTGTATTTGTATTTGATCTTTATCGCCTTTTTCTTCTATCTCTTTGTTTATATTATTAATCTCTGCTTTTTTATTTTCAATTTCTTTTTTTAATATTAATATATCATCATCTATTTTTTTTATTATTTTTCTTCTTTCCTCTATGTCTTTTTCTATGTTTTCTTTCTTTTTAATTTTTTCATTTAATCTCAAAGAAAGGATTGTTGCTTTGTTTCTTTTTATATTTTCATCTAATTCTTTAAATTTTAATGCTTGATTTCTGTCTTTTTTCAATTCTCTTAAATAAACATCTCTTTCAGCAAGGATAATATCAGCTTCTTTTAATTTTTCCTCTACTTTATTTAATTCATTTAATGCTTTTTGTTTTTTATCTTCATAAATAGAAATACCTGCAATCTGCTCAACAATCTGCCTTCTTTCTAATGGGCTCATCTCAACAATTCTAACAATATCGCCTTGCAAAACAATATTATATCCATCTGGATTTATTCTTGCATTGCTTAATAATTCAACAATCTGGTTTCTTGTTACTGTTTTGTCATTTATTTTGTAAATACTATTGCCGTTTTCTTTTACAGTTCTTGTAATTTTTATTTCTTTAGCATCTAAAGGGAATTCATTTTGAGAATTATCAAAATATATTATAACAGAAGCTTCTTTTGCAGGCTGCTTAGTTTTTCCGCCATTATAAATTAAATTAGCTGTTTTTTCTGCTCTTAATGATTTAGAGGAGCTTTTTCCTAAAACAAAGCATAAAGCATCTAAAACATTTGATTTACCAGAGCCATTAGGACCTAAAATACAATTAAAACTAGGCCCAAAAACTAGTTCTGTTTTTTGTGCAAAACTTTTAAAACCTTGCATTACTAATTTTGTTATTCTAGTCAATTTGCATCCTGCTTTTTTTAAAAATATAAATTTTAAATAATTTTATTAAATAAATTTTTAATTTCAAAATAAACTTTTTTAAAATATATTTACTTTTTTTTAAAATATACTTAAAAGTAAAATTCCTCGTTTTTATATTTTACTATTATTATAATTTTTTATGATTCTATTATTATAATTTTATTATTATACTTATATAAAATTAAGAACAACACAAATTGAATAATTTAGAAAAAAATAAAGAAAGATTAAAAGAAAAATTAAAAGAAAACATGGTTTTTGTTAAACCTAAATTTTTTTCTTGGCTTGTCTGCTGCATAGCCAATAGGCAACAAAACACTAGGAACTAAGTTTTCAGGCAACCCTAAAATTTCTTTATATTTATCTGGAAAAAAGCCTTCCATCGGGCATGAATCAAAACCTAATGATTTTGCTCCTAGCATAGCAAATCCTAATGCAATATAAACTTGTTTTTGAGCCCAGCATAATTTTTGTTCGTCATTCATATTTGAGACAAAACCTCTCATCATATTTACATAGTCTTTTGCATTTGGAAAAGCTTTTTCTATTTTATCAATATTGCCACTAATATTTTTATCTGCACAAAAGACTAATAAATGACTGCATGTTGTTATTTGTGGCTGATTAAAACTATATTGAAGTAATTTTTCTTTTGTTTCTTTATCTGATATAATTTTAATTTTCCATGGTTGTATATTAAAAGATGAAGGGCTATATCTTATATAATCCAAAAGCTCTTTTAATTTTTTTTCTGAAACTTTTTTATTTGAAAAACTTTTTGTTGCATATCTTTCTAAAACCAAATTTTTAAAATTCATATTATCACCAAATTTTTAAAAAAAGTTCTTATTTAAAAAACTAATATTTAACTAAATAATAAAATAATAAATTTTATCCTAATTATATTCTAATTATAATTTATCTCCTAATTATACTTAAAACTAAATCTCTTTTTTCTTCCATTAATTTTTTTTTATTAGCTTCTAAATTTAACCTTAATAAAGGCTCAGTATTACTAGGCCTGACATTAAACCAAAAATCTTTGTATTCTATTGTAACACCATCAAGCCAACTAACTTTTCCATCTTTAAAAATTTCTGCCAATTCTTTCATTTTTGCTTCTTTGTCTTTAACTTCAGAGTTAATTTCACCTGATTGATAGTATTTTTTTAAAGGCTTAATTAATTCAGAAAGTTTTTTATTTTCCTTTGTCATTAATTCTAATATTTTAATAATAATAAAAAAAGGAGGCTCTGCATAATGCTCTTTTTCATAATAATAATGCCCTGAAAGTTCGCCTGCAAAAATTGCATTTTCTTTTTTCATTTGCTGCTTTACTAAAGAATGGCCTACTTTACATCTTCCGGAAATGCCGCCATATTCTTCTATTTTTTCACCAACAATTTTTGAACTTCTCACATCATATAATATTTTTAAGCCTTTTTTTTCATTTAATAATATTTTTGCAACTAAAGGAATAATTAAATCACTTGGAATTATGTTGCCTAATTCATCAACAAAAGCAACTCTGTCTGCATCCCCGTCAAAAGCAATTCCAATATCTGCTTTTTTTTCTAAAACTTTTTTTTGCAATGCTTTCATGTTTTCTTCTTTTAATGGGTTTGCTTCATGATTTGGAAAATTTCCATCTAATTCAGGAAATAAATGTGTTAATTCACAATCTATATGTTTAAAAAATTCAGAAGCAACAGGACTGCCCATTGCATTTGCAGTATCAATAACTATTTTAAATTTTTTAATTGGATTATGTATGTATTTTAAAGTGTGATTTATATAATCTTGCATAATATCTTTTTTTTCTATTTTTCCTTTTACTTTTGCTAATGGCTCTTTTAAATTTTTTATCATTTCTCCTATTTCATAAATTCCTGTTTCACCTGAAACAGGCAATCCTGATTTATCAACCATTTTTATTCCATTGTATTTAGGTGGATTATGTGAAGCACTAATCATTAAACCGCCATCATAATCATTTTTTTTATAATACCAAACAGAGAAATACATCATTGGTGTTGAAACTAAGCCAACATCAACAACATTACAGCCCTGATCAGTAACACCTTTAACTAATGCTTCAAATAATTTGGGAGAAGAATTTCTCATATCCCTGCCAATTGTAATTTTTTTTGGTTTAAATTTTATAACATAAGCCCTGGCAATATCATAAACAATTTTTTCATTTATTTCATCAGGATAAATTCCTCTAATATCATATGCTTTAAAAATACTCATTTTTTCACCCCATAAATTAAATCTTTATTATTTTTTATTAAGTTTTATATTTTTTAGATTATATTTTTTTAGTTATATGTTTTTTAGTTATTATTTTTAATTTTTTATTCTGATAAGCCTTTCCATTCTTTAATTGCTTTTTCATATCTTTCTGGTGTTCCTGTGTCAAACCATTGTCCAGAAAAAATATAACCAAATAATTTTTGTTCAGAAGCTAATTTTGGGAATATATCTTTTTCATACATAGAAAAGCCATCAGGAATCAATTTTATAACCTCTGGCTCCCAAATTGACAAGCCAGAATTTATTAAGTTAGAAGGAGCTTCTTCTTTTTTTGGCTTTTCTATAAAAGCTAAAATTTTATTTCCTTCTAATTTTGCAACACCATAAGCACTTGGATCTTGAACTGTTGTTAATGCAACTGTAACTTTTGCTTTATTTTTTTTATGAAATTCATACATTTCATCAATATTAATATCTTTGAGTTCATCACCATTTGTTACTATAAATGTTTCATTTAAGTATTTTGAAGCAAGTTTTATTGCTCCTGAGCTGCCTAATGGCTCTTTTTCTTG
>JAWBPL010000018.1:0-9583 GCA_038825025.1 Candidatus Woesearchaeota archaeon
GAGATTTTGGCTTATTTAGTTGCAGGTTTAGCAGGGGGCATAATTTCTACAGCCGTAATAAGGCATGATTTTGGAACAAGTAAATATGTAAATATAATTATGGATTCTTCAGTTTTATTAATTGGAAGTTTATTATTATTAGTTTTTGCAGCATGGCTGGAAGTTTATGTAACCCCTTTATTTTTTTAAGATTAGAAAAGTAATTATAAAAGAATTGAAAGATAGAAATAAAAAGATAAAAACATTTCCGAAGCAGTGTCTAGCATAACTTTTATTTCTGCATTTTTGTCATTGCTTAATGAATTATATAATATTAAATATTTTATTTTTATTAAAATAAAAACAAAAGTAATATCTCAAAGATTAATAGAAAACATAATAAATAAAGGAGTAGTTAAAAAATCAGATTTAGGAAAAACTTAAATCATGACATTAAATAAAGATTTATATTATTTAATAAAAAATAAATAATTTTTAAATTTTAAAAATTGAAATTTATTTTAGAAAATTAATTTCTTTTTTCAATTTAGAAGCTTTACTTTTCCTGGAGAAATTTCAAAAACATCGCCTTCTTCAATTAAATTGTTTATTAAATTTTCGCAATTTTTAATATTTGTAGAATTTATTATATCATTAATATCAACACCATCTCCTTTATCTAATGCAGCAATTGTGTTTATAATTTTTTGATATGGTCCAATTTCATTTTCCATTTCATTTTCTTTTGTTTCAATAGACAATATTTTATTTTCTTCTTGTTTTTTTAATTCAATTCTGTGAAAATCAAACCATTTTCTATCTGTTTTTTTTATTATGTCTGGCACAATGTATTTATTATTATTGTATTCTTTTACTCTTCCAATAACTAATATACAATCACCTAAAGAATAATTATTAATATTATTGATAAACCTTAATGATATGTTTCCTGACCCATCATCTATCAATAAATAATTTTCTTGTTTTGAAACTATTATACCCATAATTAAAACTTTATAGATATTGCCATAATCAGTTAATATTGTTGTTAAAGCTTCTGTTTTTAAAAAACTTGCTTTAAGAATATCTTTAATCCATAATCTTGTTGATGCTCTTTTTATTTCTATCATTTTTTAAATCATTTTTTTTATTTATATTATTTATATTTTAGATAAAATTATATTTTAGATAAAAAGTCTTTTCGTGGCTCATAGATGTCGCCGCTTCTTTTTAGCTTTTCAATAACTTCATTTATTTTATCTTCTTTTAAGCCTCTGTTTTTAGCTTCATTTAAAATTTCTTCAAAAGGAATTTCTTTAAATTTTGAGCTTAAATTATTTATAATATCTTTTATTGTGCTTATGTTGCTTCTCTCTGATGCACTTATTCCTGTTGAAATTCTGTCAATATCTATTTTTCCAGTATCTGGATCCATGCCTATTTGTCTTAAACAATGATCAACTAAGGTTATTGCTCTTATTGCATCTTCTCTTGTTGCAATTTCACTTAATCTGACTTTTGCAGATGCTTCTGTCAATCTAACTAATGCTTCTAATTGCCTCATTGTTATTGAAACAGATTTATTACCTTCTTCTGTTCCTGCTTTTCTCATTTTTACGAAATAATTTAAAATTTCTTCTGATGCATCCTCGCTTATTACTGGCTGTATGTTTTGTCTAGCATAAGAGATATATTTTTTTAAAAAATCAGCATCCAATTCTGTTTTTATTTCTTCTCTTTGTTTATGCAAGTTTAAAATAAATTTTGCCATGTCTTCATCTTTTTTTTCATTAGGTATGTCTTTTATTGGAAAGATTAGATCAAACCTGCTAATTAATGCAGGCGGCAAATCTATTTGTTTTGAGATAACATCATATTGGTCAAATCTGCCGAATTTTGGGTTTGCTGCAGCCAAAACAGTTGTTTCAGCTCTTAAAGTTGCTTGTATATTTGCTTTTGAAATAGTAATTGTTTGCTGTTCTAATGCTTCGTGCATTGCACTTCTGTCTTCTTTACTCATTTTATCTAATTCATCAATACAACATAAGCCTCTGTTAGCTAAAACTAAAGCTCCTGCTTCTAAAGCATAGCCTCTAATAAAATCATCTTTTACAACAGAGGCAGTTAAACCTGCACCAGAAGCACCTTTTCCAGAAACATATCTTGATTTTGGAACAATTTGAGAAATTCTTTTTAATAATTGCGATTTTCCTGCTCCTGGATCTCCTATTAATAAAATATGTATATCACCTCTAGTAACAGAGCCTTTTTGCTTTTTTTTTCTAACACCACCTAATGCTTGCAATAATAATGCTTCTTTAATTAATTCATGCCCATATATAGCAGGAGCCAAACTTGAAATTATTTTTTCATAAACTTTTTCATCATTTGCCAATTCTTTTATTTTTTGCTCTTCTTCTTGAGATATTTTAACTTCTGTATAATCTTCTTCAACTGGCTCAACATAATTTGCTTCAACCATTAAATCATATCTTGTTAATTTGCCCCCATCTTTTGCTGGAATTGGAACTTCTTTTAATATGCCATTAACAATTATCTTACTTCCTGGGTTTGTTTTTTTTTCAGAAATAGGGCTTACTAAATCGCCTTTTAAAAAAATATCTAATCTTTTTGGTTGCTCTCCGCCTTCTAAATCCTCAGGAGCTTCTTCCAAAACAATTTTTTGAGCATCTACAAGTTCTTTGCTTAGTAATTTGAATTTGCCTTTTCTGCCACAACCACATCTTTCAGGCTCTTTGAATTTTGTGTCATGCTGCAACACAGGAACTACATTACCACAGGCAGGACATTCAAATTTTGCACTTACTACTTGAGGCCTGACATCAGATTTTTGTCTTACTAATCCTTTTATAAAAATAAATTTGTTTAAGTGAATGCTTCTAATATCTTTAATCATTACTTCAGTAGTTAAAGGCAAATTTTTTATTCTAACTGAAAAATTTTTCAATTCTTTTCCAATGTCTATTTGTTGAATTGCATATTCTGCTCCTTTTATTACCTCTTCTGGCTCTTCTAATAATAAATTTGCTAAATCTGGATCAAACTCCATTAAAAGTTTAAAATCAACAACTAAAAAAGTTTCTCCTTTCATTGCTTTTTCTGAAATCTCGCTTAAATAATTTTTTTCCAAAAAATCAAAAAATTTTTTTATAATCTCTGAGGCTTCCATTTTGATTAAAAAAATATAATCTATTTTAAAAAGATATTTGTTTTTTGAAAGATATAATAAAGATTATAAGAGTATATTAAAAAACATAAATAAAAAAATATAAAGAAATACAATAAAATAATAAATTATGTATTAAATATGTATTTAATAATATAAAAATTTTATTTATTAACTTTTTTTAAGTTTATTATTAATTTATCAACTGCTTCATGAACTTCTTTTTCGCTTTTTGTTCCAGTGCAGACAATTTTTCCATTGCTAAATAACAAGAATGTGGCTTTTGCTTCGTCTAATTTATAAACCAAGCCAGGAAATTGTTCTGGCTCATATTCTGTGTTATCTAATTTCATTGCTAAAACATTAAGGTTTAAATCCATTCCAATACTGCCAGATGCAACCATGTTTTGAATATTTATTACAGGTTTTATTGTTATATTAATTCCTATTTTTTTTAAGCTTTTTATAATTTTATCAATTGATTGCTCTACTTTTTCCATGCTTTTTGCTCCTGTGCAAACAACATTGCCAGAGCTAAATATTAATGCAGATGTTTTTGGGTCTCTTATTCTTATAACTAAGCCAGGAAATTGTTCTGGATTATATTCTGTATTGCTTAATGTGGCAGCTAATTTTTCTAACGGAACATCATGTTCCAAGCTTGTAGAAACAACTATATTAACAATCTCAATATGCCTATCTTGTTTTTGTTCTGACATTTTTTACCCCCTTATTTTTAAAAAATTTGATTTTATTTTTTTCTTCTATTTTATTTTTTTAAACAAAAAAAACCAAAAATGAATTATAAATATTTATAAAGAAATGATTTTGATTTATAAATGTATTTATAATAAAAATCTTAAAATTAAGAAGTTAAAATTTTTAATATATTGCCAAACATAAAATTCTTAATATTTTTTACTATCTTTTTTTTGAAGTTTTAGACAATAATTTTTAGAAAAATTTATAAATGTTAAAAAATCAAAAATTTTATAATCTTTTTCATTAATTTTTTTAATTAAAAATAAAAGGGTGAGCTAATGAAAAAAAAATTATCTTATAATATTTTTTTTTATTTTATTTTCATATTTCTTTTTTCAAACTTTGTTTTTGCAGGCCAAGGTTGTATTTTGCCATCAAATATAAAACATGATATGTGTAATTATAGTTCAACTAATGATGATTGTGCTGGCAAGGGTTATTATTATGGTTGTGGTAGGGAATGTTGTAATTCTTTACAAATTTGTTGTTTATCAGGTTGTTATTCAAAACAAGAAGGTTGTTCAAGAGGTTGTACTCCAAACTGTTTAAATAAAGAATGTGGTTCAGATGGTTGCTCAGGAGAATGTCAAAACACATGTGGTTTATACTATGATTCATGTACTTTAAATAATTTATGTGTATATCAACAAGGTTTTATTTCTTTTGATTATAAAAAAATATGTATTAATACTTTAGATAATCAAAATCTATTAAAAATAACCATTAATTGTTCTTATTGTGGAAATAAAATTAATATATCTGCAAATTGGAAAACTCAAGATGTAGTTATAGATGTAATTAATCCCGTTCAAATTATTGAGTATGAACTACAATTACCTGATTTTAAAACATATAAAAATAATTTAGAAGTATCTGTAAAAGGAAACAGAAATGAAATAAAAGATATTAAAGATGAAAAAATATATTCAGTATATCAAACTAAACAAATAAATTTAGATTATAGTTTATTTTTTTATTGCCCAAAAGCAGATGAAATAAATAGTAATTTTCCATATAATAATGAAAATGATTTTAAATTTTACTCTAATAATTTATTATATAATTGGGATGAATGTAATTCCTTTATTAATCTAAAAAAATGTACTGATTATAAAAATGTATGTGTTGATTATGATAATAATTCTTATAATATAAATATGTTAGCAGATGTAGATAAAGATGGTGAAATCGAAATCTGCTATTCCAGAAACAATTTAAATGGTGGTTGGTTAGATTTGGATGTGAATCCTGGAAATTGTTCTTTAATGAGAATAGCAAACATTGATAATCAAGATTTATATTCTGTTTGGTTTTCTTGTTTAAATATTAATGAATGTTTAAATGCAATTGACACATTTAAACCTGTTAATGGGATAGATATTAATGGTGTATGTTGTGGGGATGATCAGTTAGAAAATCCATTAAGATATTATAAATTTAAAGATGTATATAAACAAAATGTAAATAATCTTGATTTAGAAACTTTAAATGTTTATTCATGTTGTAAAAATGATGCTTCATATTGTGTAGATAATCAAGGTGTATGTAGGGAAATAGGTTATAGTTATTGTTTAAATAATAAAAAAATAACATGTAGAGAAACACAATTTGAGAATTCATTTTATTTTTTTAATAAAACTAATAAAATAGGTGTATGGGAAGAAACATATAATGAAAAATGTGAAAATGTTTGTGTTAGATGTAATGTAAATAAAGAAGGAACTAGTTCAAATAAAGTGGATATAGCAGATTTAACATCAATCCAAAATGTAATTGATAATGTTAAAAAAGGAGAAGATGAATCTTTTTATTTAAATGATTATGATATAAATGAAGATAATCATATAACAGATGCAGATTATAATAGTTGTTTAAATTGTGATCTTGTAGATACTTGTGGTGATGGTATAATTCAAACTAATGAGGAATGTGATATCAAAAATGCTACACCTATTATAAGCGATTTATGCACTGATGTTTGTGAATCTAATTCAAAAAAAACACTTCTTATTTCAGGTTGTGATTCTTGTTCTTGTACCTATAATATGCCTGTTTGTATAAAAAATTCTTGTGGAGCTACATGTACTAATGATTCAGATTGTGGTATTGGTAAATTTTGTAATCAAAATACCTGTTCTTGTGAATTAAAGGGTTGTCCTGTTGGAACAAGTTTATGTCTTGACAATACCTGTAGTGATAATTGCAACATAACAGATACTGGTTTTATGGGTTGTAAGGATAAAAACGGTGTTTGTGAAGAGAATGAAGGTTGTGCTTGTGAAGATTGTATAAATAAACAAGATTCTTGCATTGTTGGTTCAGTTTGTGGAGAAAATAATCTATGTATCTGTCCAGAGGGTACAAGTCTATGTGAAGATAAAACTTGTAGTAGTGATTGTAAGTTAACAGATACCGGTTTTATGGGTTGTAAGGATAAAAACGGTGTTTGTGAAGAGAATGAAGGTTGTGCTTGTGAGGATTGTTATTATAAAAAAGATGGTTGTTTAAATGGTTTTGTTTGTGATTATTTAACTGTTAAATGTGTATTGCCTTGTGAAAAAACAGAAGAAGAAGAAATTACTATTAATGATGGTGTTGATAATGATTGTGATGGATTGATAGATGAACCTCAATTTAAAAATGGCAAAGGTTTATACATATGGGATTCGAATTGTAATTATTTTATATGTGGTTATAATAAAGATTTAAATGAAACAAATATTTCATTTTATTTAGAAACAAATACTATTTTATCATTCAAAACTTTGTTTTTTGAAAATAAGGATATACTAATTTTAAATAATAATATAATAAATTCTAATTTAAATCTTGGTTTTGATGATATAGATTGCCTTATTCTAAAAACAAATTCAAGTATTAAATTTGATGTGAGATTTAATAATCTTGTAAATTTAAGCAATATTTATTTAACTCAAAGAATGATTAATCCAATATCAACAATTTTTAACTATTCAAATCCAATATGTAATTTAGGTTGTGAAAATCCTAACAATTGTGCCAAGCATTCATCTTTTTTTAATCTTTTAGAAGGTTGTTCACCTGAAAAGTGTATCTTTGATTGTGGTGGTTATTGGATTAACCAAACTTCTTTTTTTGATATATTATGGCCTAGAAATAATTTAAATGATTATTGTGAAACATGTAATGATAATATGACCTGTTTAAATTACACAAATGAAATTTCTTGTGTTTTTGATTCTTGTTTTGCTTCAGAAACACAACTTGGTTGTAAATGGAATGGAACTACATGCACCGATGCCTTTAAACCTTGTATACCAGGAACAACATTATGCTCTGATGGTAGTTGTAGTAATAATTGTAGAAAAACAGATTTTAAACCTCAAGAATGTATAAATAAAAACGGAATTTGTGAGAAAGGAGAAGGTTGTGCTTGTGAAGATTGTGAAAATAAACAAGGTTCTTGTGTTAATGGAGCAGTATGTTCAGAAGAATTATGTAGTTGTCCAGTAAATACTACGCTATGTGTTGATAATACTTGTGACTTAACATGTGAAAATCATGGTGGTATAAAAGGTTGTATTAATCAAAATAATATCTGTGAATTAGGAGAAGGATGTGGCTGCCCAGATTGTAATGAACAAAAAGATTCTTGTAAAATTGGTTTAGTATGTATTAATAAACTATGTTCTAAAAAAAATCTTACTCAAATTTCGCAATGTCAAGATAATGATAATGATGGGTTTTATAAAACAAATTTGAATTGTTTAAATTCCAATGATTGTGATGATAATAATAAGAAAATTAATCCATATTCTATTGAAATATGTGACAATGATATTGATGAAAATTGTGATAATATTAAAGAAGAATGTAAAAAGGAAGTGGTTTCAATAGAGGTTCCTTCTCAAGTAGAAGTAGAAGTATTAGATGAAACAAAGATAAAAATTAAATTAAAAAATAATTTATATAGGGATTTAAGAAATTTAAATATAAAAATAGAAACTCCTAACAAAATTGTATCTAATAATAATGTTTATATTGATATCTTGAAATTAAATGAAGAAAAAGAAATAATTCTAAATTTAATTATTAGGGATTATAAAGATAAAAAAGCAAAAATAAATATCTCTATTACTGAGGAAAATATAGAAATTGCTAATGCCTCCATTAACTTAAATGTTTTAATACCTTTATTTAAAATTAAACCTATGCCTTTGTCCGAAACAGAAACAGAAAATAGAATCTGTTATGAATTTTATTACATTTTGAATAATCTTGAAGATTATTATGATATAGAATTAGATATTAGTGATCCAAGTTCTATTTTTGGTAAAAGTTTGATAGTTGATTATTTTAGTAATTTATATATAAATGAAGCAACTATTGAACCTTTATTAGGTAACCCCTATTGTTTTTATAAAGATAAAATTTATGATGTAAAAGGATATTTATATAATTCAAAAAGTTTTAAACTTACAAATAAAATAGAAGAGTCTTCATATGAATTAATAACTTAAAAAAAGAGGTGAAATAATGTTTGTATTTGGTTTAAATTTACCATTGCCGGAATTTTTTTTTATATTAGTAATTATTTTTTTAGTTTTATTAATAATAATAGTTAATCAACTTCAAAGATTGCAGAGAATGACTTCTGAAGAACAGCAGGAATTATATCAATTAGAAAAATTAGCAGAAGATGAAAAAAAAGATTTAGAGGAAATTAGAAAATTTGAAACAGAAGAAAATAGTGATTTAACTAAATTTGAAAGAGAAATTGAATTATTAGAGGAAGATACTGAAACACTATACCTAAAAAAATTAGCTCCTGATTTGTATAAAATAATGAATTATGTTGTTTGGGCGAAAAATAAAGGTTATAGCAATGAACAAATCAAACAAAATCTAGAAAATAAAGGCTGGAAAGACAATAAGTTAGTTGAAATGGTAATTACAGATATTACAAAATATAAAGGTTATTACAATGAAAATAAAAATTTAATTGATACAAAAGTAAATTTAGAAATACCTTCTAATAAAATTAATGAACTTAAAGAGGTTTCTACAAAAGATCAACCTGTTGATTTAGAAAATAAAGAAAACATATCTAAAAGTGTTGTAAAAATAGTTGAAAAGCCTATTATAATTCATCATAAAACAGAGACATCTAAAAAAGAAAGAACAAAAAAACCAAAAAAAGAAAAATCTAAAAAGCCAAAAAAACAAAAACCAAAACAAAAACCAACAAAAAGCAAAGCAAAATCAAAAAGCTCTTTTTCAACAGTTGAAAAAGAATTGATTCAATTGGAAAAGGAATTAAAATCTAAAGGAGAGAAAAAATTAAAATTCACAAAAGAACAAAAAATAACTGAAAAAAAAGAAAATCAAAAAAAAGAAAAAAAAGGTAGCAAAAAAAAAGAAAAAATTGATAAAGAAAAATCTGACAAGAAAAAAAATAAAAAAGTTATAACAGAATTTACTAAAAAATCAAAAAAAAATATTCAAGAAAATAAAACACAAATACAAAAAAAAGATAGTCAAAATAAAAATCCAAGTAAAGAAGTAAAAAAAGATCAGAACAATAATGAAACAAATGAACAGCCAAAAGTAGTGGTTCAGACAGAAAAAGGTGTTAATGTAGAAGTTAAGGTAAATCCTTAATCTTTTCTTTTTTTT
>JAWBPL010000019.1:0-9522 GCA_038825025.1 Candidatus Woesearchaeota archaeon
AATTGATCTCTGCAATATTTTTTTCCATTTAAACAAGAGCCACCATTTGCATATGACTTTTCATAAAAATTAATTCCTGCACAAATTTCTAAATTATAGTAATCAGCAAGATTTCTAACATCACAAAGAGAAATTTTATGTGGATAATAATAATCATTACCTTGTTTTCTTGTTTCATCTGCATTAATTTTATCTCTTAATGCAGCTAAACAATTATATTCTTTATAATCTTTATCAGTCCATTTGCTTTGGTCACAATCTCCAGTGCATTGGCATAAATAATTTATTCTATCTTGTATTGAAGTTCCACATTCATCAAAACCAATTACTCCTTGTCCTGAGATATCTAAAAAGCCTCTTGCAAATAAAACATTATCTTTTACATTTCCAATTCCTACTTTTACTTTATTTTCACCACTAACTAATTTTCCTAAATTATCATTTTCATTTAATTGCCATACACAGGCATCAGAGCAAGCCCAATCATATTTTTGTTCAGGTTTTTCTTCTTTACCTTTTGAAATATATTCATCATTGTAATTAAGCAATTTAAATAATTCTGTGTTTATTTTTACAGGCAATATTCTTGGTGCTATTGAAGGAATATGCAATAATGGTGTTACAATAGGATTAATTTTATTTAAATAAGAGCCAATAGGCCATTTTACTCCTTTTACATTTGTATAATCAATTTCTTTTTCATAACAAGATTGTTTTTTTCCATCTGCTGTATTTGGGCAATCTCTATTTGTTTTTGTTCCACCAGACAAGCAATTAGGATTAACCAATTCTCCATATTCCTTAATTTCACAGCATTTTCTTTCATAAACAGCATCACTTGAGCAGTCAAAAGTAGAAACAGCATATGTTTCTTCTGTTATTAAATAAGCAGTAACATCATTTTGTGGATAAAGACATGCAGAGCCTGCTTCTGGAACATTAAAAGTAAATTCACCAAAACCATAATAAGGATTATCAGATACTTTATCAAAAAGTTCATTTACTTTATTTTGTTTTAATAAATCATTTAATTCTTTTAAAGGGTTTTCTGCTGATTCTTTTGTTTGTGCCATTCCAAATGTTTTTGGAGTTGCAAAGAATTTTTTATTATCAATTAATTTTTCTTTTAAGTTTTCTTGATTATCACTTCCTTCAACAACAACCCATTCCATTGTTTTAAGTTCATCATTAATTGTATTTTTATTATTATCATTTAAATTATTACTAACATCCTTATCATAAAAATCAGTATCACATTCAATTGTATCAACACTATTATCGCTTTTTAATTTATAAACACAATGTAAAGTAGCATAATCTCTGATTCCATCACCACTAATATATTTTATATTAGAACTACTAATCCAATCAAAAGCTTTATCTATTTCTTTTTTTGCATATTCACTGCATTTATTTTTACAAATTCCTCTATTACGGTCATCATTTAAAATATTTGTTTTTATATTTTGTTTAAGGGAAGTCGTTACATCATTATTAGAATAATCTAAAAATTTACCTTCATAGTCATGTAAATTTAAATCAAAATTAGGTTGATCATCATTATCCCAATCTTTTATATATTCGCTATCTGGATTAATGCAATGTCCTGAATCAGTCCATTCTGTTCCTTTTTTAGTTATATCTAAACTGCCAAAAATTTTTCCTTTATTGGAATCTGTTCCTGAATCAACTTGGCATACAATGTCTTTCATTTTTTCAGGAATAATATGAATTCCATTTGGCTCTAATACAATATTTGTTCCTTCTAATTTAGTATTATAATTCCAAACTTTTGGGTCTTTAACTTCTTCAACAAAAGGATCTTTAACTAAAAAGTCCATTGGAATTATATAATGACCAACCCCATAACCACCGCATAAAGCAACACTATATAATGAAAAATGAGTTATTGTCCCTCTAACTTCAAGTTTTTCTCTATCAAAAACACTTTCTGGAACAGCAATCCATAAACCTGTTGGCTCATCATAATATGCTAAATATAAAGCACTGGTGTCAATTCCTTTTATATCTTCTTTTGTAAGTTTTATTGTCATATAAACAGGCTTATCAAAAGTTAAACCATCAGGTGAACCTTCATAAATAACATTTGATACAACAACAGGATTTCTTAATCCATTATAGTTTCTATCTAATACTTTTAAACTAATTTTATCTACTGGATTGCCATTAGAATCATATGCCTTTGTATCTTCATTGAAAGTTAAAATTGCTTTTTTATCAGAACTTATAAGATTAGTATATTTTTTTATTATGCCCTTTTCAGTTATCAAAAAAGTTTCCTTTTTAAAAATAAATTGAAATTCATTAAATTCTATTTTCTCAGAACCTTTAGTTAATTTTAAAGGATAATAAAGATTAAAATTGATATTATCTTCAGATATTACTAAATTTACATTTGGTTCTTGAGTAACTACATTAAAACCTATATTTATAAAATAATTTTTATCAACACATTTTTTTAAATTATCTTTTATATAGGCTTCAATTAAAGTTTTACTATTTTCAGCCCCATATTTTTCAATAGATTTATAACTTAATTCTTCTAAACATTTATAAATATAATTTCTAATATTAGTTGTATCATCAAATTTATTTTCAGATTTTATATCTTTTAATGGCTGTTTACTAAATAAAAAAAAACCAACTAATATTAAAACAACCAAACCAATAACTAGAAACAAAGTTATTTGTGCTTTTTTCATTAACCCCACCTTAAAAGTTTAAATATAAAAGTTTAAATAATTAATTTATAATTATTTATTTTACTATTTTTTATTCTTTATTTATTTTACTATTTTTTAGGTGTTGCCCTGAATCTTTGTTTGTGCTTTAATTAGATTTAGTTTAACTATTAATTATAAAGGCATTACAAAATGAAAATTAATTTAAAATCTTATATAACTGAATTGTTAATATATTTGTAGTATGTAATTTGGAACAGTGCCCATTCATGATAATAAAAGTTTTTACAAAAAACAAATAAAAAAATCTTCTGATAAACAACTTACAATTAAGGAAATATTGTTGAACTTTTTTTTCAAAAAAACTTTTTGAGATATTTTAAATTATGGAATGATAACTTCTGCAAGATTAGATTCTTATTGTGTGATTATTCCTTACAATCTTTTTTTGTTTTTATTAATATTTAGGAGATTACCATTAATAAAGATAATTTTATATAGCCGAATTTTTTTGAAATTTGCATGCAAACAAAACTAAATTCTAATAATCAAAATAATAAAGAGGAAAATACGAATGACAATTTA
The DNA here is from genome assembly GCA_038825025.1 of Candidatus Woesearchaeota archaeon. Classification (GTDB taxonomy): domain Archaea; phylum Nanobdellota; class Nanobdellia; order Woesearchaeales; family GW2011-AR15; genus JAAXVZ01. Next base: position 3,288 of record JAWBPL010000019.1, read on the forward strand.
AATAGGAATGACCATTTAGATATAAATAATTTTGATATGAATAATAATGAAATGAAAGAAAATAAAGAAAAACCAGATAATAACTCTGATAATAAATCTGATAATAAATCAGATAATAAATCTGATAATAAATCAGATAATAATAAAGATGAAAAATCAAAAAAACCTATTGCTTTAGAATTAGCTAAAAAGCAAAGAGAAATTTCTATTGCTGAATTTTTTGAAAAAAACAGGCATTTATTAGGTTTTGATAATAAGAAAAAAGCATTATTAACAACAATAAAAGAAGCTGTTGATAATTCTTTAGATGCTTGCGAGGAAGCTAAAATATTGCCTGAAATTGTTGTGATGATTACTGATATGGGCAATTATAGATATAGGGTTTTGATTGAGGATAACGGCCCTGGCATTGTTAAAGAGCAGATTCCAAATATTTTTGCTAAATTGCTTTATGGAAGTAAGTTTCATCGTCTAAAACAAAGTCGCGGACAGCAAGGAATTGGAATTAGTGCATCTGTTATGTATGGGCAATTAACAACTGGCAGGCCTGCTAAAATTATTTCAAAAATTGGAAAAGATTATCCTGCTTATGAAATTGAATTGAAATTAGACACAAGTAAAAATAAACCTGTTATTGTTTCTCAAAAAGAGATTGAATGGCATAAAGAACATGGAACAAGTGTTGAAATTGATTTAGAAGGAGATTATTTAAAAGGTTCACAATCTGTTGATGAATATTTAAAACAAACAGCAATTATTAATCCACATGCCACAATAATTTACCAGCCACCTAATGGAAGCCAAGTTATGTTTGTCAGGGCAACAGAAGAATTGCCAAAAGAAGCAAAAGAAATTAAGCCACATCCTTATGGTGTTGAATTAGGGATGCTAATGAAAATGCTTGAAAATACAGAATATAGAACATTACAGGCATTTTTAATTAATGAATTTTCAAGAGTAGGAAGTGGAACAGCTAAAGAGATATGCGAGCATGCTTTTGTGCTGCCAAATACAGACCCAAGAAAGATAAGCAGGGAAATGGCTGAAAAAATAATGGAAGGAATTAAAAAAACAAAAATAATGAATCCCCCAACAGATACTATTTCGCCTATAGGAAAGGAATTATTAGAAAAAGGATTAAAAAAAGAAATTAATGCTGAATTTTATTGTTCAACAACAAGACCGCCTAGTGTTTATAGGGGAAATCCATTTATTGTTGAGGCAGCAATCGCTTATGGAGGAAATCTGCCTGAAGAGGAAAGTGTTGAAATTTTAAGATTTGCCAACAGAGTTCCTTTGCTTTATCAGCAAGGAGCCTGTGCTGTAACAAAAAGTGTAATAACAACAAATTGGAGATCTTATGGATTAAAACAAAGTTCTGGCTCTTTACCAATTGGCCCATGTGTTATACAAGTTCATATTGCTTCTGTCTGGGTGCCTTTTACAAGCGAGGCTAAAGAAGCAATAGCACATTATCCTGAAATAATAAAAGAAGTTAAATTAGCATTACAAGAAGTTGGGCGTGAATTAGGAAAATATTTAACCAAAAAACAAAGATTAAAGCATGAATTAACTAAAGTAGATTATATTTCTAAATATTTAACTCATGTAAGCTCTGCATTGCAAGAAATTTTAAAATTAGATGATAATGAAAAAACAAGATTAGAAGAACATTTAAAAAATGTTTTAGAAAAAACAAGATCTGTAAAAATGGATGAACTAGAAGAATTGAAAAAAGATTACGGCCCGAAAGTAAAAAGGGAAAACTTAGATTATGATGACTTTGATGAAAATGATAAAACAGAAAAAGATGAGGAAAGTTATAATCAAGAAGAAAAAGATAATGAGGATGATGAGCTATGAATGAAACTGAAAATAATAAAAATAATGCAAATCAAGAGCCAGTTCCTGAGAAAATAAAGAGAATTTCAAAAAACATTTATACAGAGATAATAAATGAGCAAAAGCCAGAAATAAGTATGCCATTAAGAAGTTTGGCTAATGTTACTTATGATGAAAAAACAGGTTATTTTGAATTAGATAATAAATTTAAATCAAGAACTTTAACTGCATCAACAGTAAAGACTTTTGCACAAACATTAAGAATGATGGCTTTATCAAAAAATATTGTTGAAACTGATGATATTGCAACAAAAAGAGAAGTTTATTATGTCAGCAAAAATTGGGCAGATGCAAGATTTCACGAGCAGATTGAATCTGATACAGTTATGGATGATATTGAAGCAATGTTTATGGTTAATAGAGAACAATTAGGTTTTATTCCAGAAGAAAAAGGCGGTGATGTTGCAGGCAAATTAATTGTTTTAGATAAAGATCCTGATACTGGAAAGGAATTAAAAATTGATTGCACAAAATTTGGCTCTGGCGCTTATTCTATTCCTATTTCAGTAGAGCATTTAAAATTTGAAACAGATGCAAAATTTATTTTAGCAATAGAAACAGCAGGTATGTTTCAAAGATTAGTGAAACATGCATATTGGAAAACAGCTAACTGCATTTTAGTTTCAATGGGCGGTGTTCCAACAAGAAGTGTCAGAAGATTTATTAGAAGATTGGCTGATGAAAAAAATATTCCTGTTTATGTTTTTACTGACGGAGATCCTTATGGCTTTTTAAACATTTATAGAACATTAAAAGTAGGAAGTGGAAATGCTGCTCACATAAATAAATATTTTTGTGTTCCACAGGCAAAGTTTTTCGGAATCACAACACAAGATATTATTGATTATAAATTGCCAACACATCCTTTAAAAGAAGTTGATGTGAAAAGAATAAAAGACGGAATTAAAAATGATCCTTTTGTGCAGCATTATAAACAATGGGAAAAAGCACTTATTGAAATGGCTAAAATGAAAAAAAGAGCAGAACAACAAGCATTGGCACAATGGGGTTTAAATTTTGTTATAAGCAATTATTTGCCAGATAAATTGAAAAATCCAAAGAGTTGGCTGCCTTGAAATTATTCTTTATGCTTTTGCTTAATTTTTTTATTTTAGAAAAAAATAAAAAATAGAAAATTTAATGACTACAAGCTCCATAGCCACAATTTGGGCAAATATTACATCCTTCTTGCTTGACTAATTTTGTTTTGCATTCTGGACAATATTCTAATTGCTTTGCACTTACATTTTCAATTTTTTTTACTTCAGTTGTTTCTTTTGTATCAGATTCTTTTTTTTGAGATTTTTGCTCTTTAGGTTCTGTTTCTTTTTTATCTTTTTTAATTTCTAAAACTTGATTTTGCCTTGAGCCATCTCTATAAACAGTGCAGCCTTTACAACCAGTTTTCCATGCTAAGAAATATGCTTTTTTTACATCTTCAACTGTTGCAGATTCTGGAAAATTGATTGTTTTAGAAACTGCATTACTTACATACTCTTGGAAAGCTGCTTGCATTAAAACATGCTCTTCAGGCTTAATGTTATAAGCAACTTCAAAAACCTTTTTAACATCTTCTGGAATTTCATCAAAGCCATCTAATGTTCCTTTTTTTGCTATTTTTTCCATTAATTCTTGAGAATAAAAGCCTCTTTCTTTTGCAACTTTTTCAAAATATTTATTTACATAAGTAAAGCTTTGTTTTATGCTGTGTGAATTTTTCACATAGGCAATTGCGAAATTTGGCTCACAACCACCACTTGAATCAGCAACCATGCTTAATGTTCCTGTTGGTGCAATTGCAGTTATAGCACAATTTCTAACTTTTCTATTTTGTTTTTCAAAAGTGCTGCCTTTCCATGCTGGAAATTCTCCTTTTAATTTAGCTAATCTTTCACTTTCTTTCCAGCCAACTTCATCAATTGTTTTCATTATTTGTCTTGCTAAATTTCTTGCTTCTTCACTTGAATATGGAATTCCTAATTGATAAAGCATATCTGCAAAACCTAAAACTCCTAAGCCAATTCTTCTTGTTTTTTTAGCCATTTCTGTTATCTCTGGAGTGGGATATTCTCCTGCATCAATAACATTATCCAAGAACCTAATTGATTTTTTTGTTATGTCTTTTAATAAATCCCAATCTACTTTTCCATTTATAACCATTTTATCTAAGTTTATTGAACCTAAATTACAAACTTCGTAATCTAAGAGCCAGATTTCTGCACATGGGTTTGTTGCTTTGAATTTTCCTAAATGAGAGACAGTATTATGTTTATTTGCAGTATCAACAAATAAAACACCTGGCTCGCCTGTTTTCCAGGCATGATATGCAATTTTATCAAATAATTCTCTAGCATTAACTTTTCTTACAACTTTGTTTGTATGAGGATCAACTAATTCATAATCCCTATTATCTTCTACTGCAGTCATAAATTTATCATCAACCATTACTGAAATATTAAAATTAGTTAATTGTGTTAAATCATCTTTTGCAGAAATAAAATCTTCAACATCAGGATGCCAAACATGGAAAGTAGCCATTTGGGCTCCTCTTCTGTTTCCTTGCATTATTGTAGAGCACATTACATCAAACACTCTCATGAAAGAAATTGGGCCAGATGCTACACCAGAACAACCAGCAACCCATGCATTTTTCGGCCTTAATGTTGAAAAGCAATAACCAACACCGCCGCCTCTTTTTTGAATTAATGCTGCTTTTTTTACTGCTTCAAAAATCCCTTCCATGCTGTCTTCAACAGGAATTACAAAGCAATTAGCTAAATTTTTTACAGGAGTTCCTGCATTTGCTAATGTTCTGCCACCTGGAATAAAATAAAGATTAACCATCATTTCAAAGAATTCTTTTTCTGATTTTTTTCCTTCTTCTTGGCTTATTTCATAATCTGGCTTTGCTATCTCTTTTGCAATTCTTTTAAACATGCCTAATGGTGTTTCAACAACATTTCCTTGTAAATCTCTTTTTAGATATTTTGCATAAATAACTCTTAATTGATTTTCATTAAAATCTAGTTTATCTTCATCACTAATTTTTTGAATATATTTTTCGTAATCCTCTTTTAAACTCATTTTTTCACCCCACCAACAAAAACAAAAAAAATACAATATATAGTATATATTATTTTACAATATAACTATTTATTGTGTTTATACTACTTATAATTTGAGCCATATATAAACATTATCTTTAAGTAAAATATATAAAACGATATATCAAAAATAAAATAATAAAAAGAAAATATCTAATAAAAAATATATAAAAAATATTATGTTTTTATAAAGAAAGCTTAATCAAGTAAATAAGAATATAATTAATATAATTAATATAATTAAATAAGTTTAGTAATAAATTTATAATTTTTCAAGAAAATCTAAAGAGCCAAAACTTTCTTCAGCACATTCTTTACAATAACAATCTTTAGGAATGCCTTTAATACAATATTCAGATTCTTTCTCTTCACAAATAATGCAAAGAGGCTTTTTCTGAATTGAATTCTTTTCTAATTTATTTTTTACTGAAGTAAGGATTGATTCTTCCATTAATATGAAAATTGAGGAAATCTAAAATAAATATAAAATTCTAATAAAATAATAAATTAATAAAATAATAACTTATTTATAAAATTTTTTTTATTTTATTTTGTTATTTATATTTTTAAAAAAAGTTTAGAAATAATTTTAAATAATTATTTTAAATTTAATGTTTTATGAAATTAATTGATGTGCATTCACATTTAGATAAATATTTTTATCCTGATATTAATGAGGTCGTTGATAATTTAAAAATTAAAAATGCTGTAGCTATATCTGCTGGAATAAATCCTGAAACAAACAGATATGTGTTAGAATTAAGTGAAAAATATCCTAAGTTAATTTATGCAACTTTAGGCTTATATCCTAGAGATTCATTTACTGAACAAGAGATAAAAGAAACAGGCTTTAATTTAAATTTTGATGTTGATGAGGAATTAGATTTTATTTATAGTAATAGAGAAAAAATTATAGGCATTGGCGAAGTAGGAATGGATTTTAAGCATGGCAAAGATGAAGAAATGCAAGAAAAAGATTTTAGAAAAGTAATTGAATTGGCAATAAAAATAAACAAGCCATTAATAATTCATTCTAGAAAAGCAGAGGAAAAAGTTATTGAAATTTTAGAGCAATATTCAAAAAAATATAAGTTTGAAAAGATAATAATGCATTGTTTTTCTGGAAACCATAAATTAGTTCAAAAAATAAGAAATAGCAAATGGTTTTTTTCTATTCCAACTAGCATTGTAAGAGATCAACATTTTCAGAAAATTGTAAAAGAAACTCC
>JAWBPL010000020.1:0-9422 GCA_038825025.1 Candidatus Woesearchaeota archaeon
AAGAAGGTGACTTCCATTTTTCCAATAATAAGCCAGCTAAACAAGCATTATCCAACTTCTCTGAAAAATCAGAAAAAGAGAACACTCTCACAGCATATTTACTTTAATCTTGAGATTTCTGCTTTAATTTCATCAATAACTTCTTTATTGTGGATTACTTTTTTATCCCCTTGTTTGATTGAAATAACATAAAATACTTTTCCACCATATTTTGAAGTAAATTTTTGGTGTGTTGTTGCTTGCTGTTGTCTTTCTTTGAATATTTCTGGAATATGTGAAACTCCGCCTGCCGGTTTAATTTGCAACCCTATATGTTTACCATTAACCTTTATGTAGAAATCAACATTAAACAATCTATCCCATTCATCAGGAGCAGGCTCAATTTTCACCCCTAAAATATCTTGAAGTTGCCCATAGATTGTCTGTTTTTCGCTTTGATAACCATCAAAAGTTCTATTGATTACTAAATTTATGATAAAATTGATACAATCTTCTTCGGTAATACTTTCAATTTCTGCCTGTAAAACCTCTGTTATTTTAGTATAAAGTTTCTTACCCAATTCAACAAGGTGTTGTTTTGGTCTTACATTCTTATAATAATATTGCTCCCAATCGCTTAATTCTTTTGGCTGACACTTTCTTATTTCTTCAGAAACCTTTCCAACATTTCTTGAGAAATTATACTGAAACCTGTTTGTTGCACTATTAAGTATCCATTCCTTTGCCATGATATTCTATAATCTTAAAACAATATATAAATGTTCCGACTTTTCGCCCCGACTGATGTTGCCTTTTATTCTTGTTCTTGATAGTCTTTAGTCACTCCACCGATAAAACGCCCCCGAAAAAACTCTGCGGACGCAGTTTTCCCACACTGCATATGGGAAAAGAAACTAACAGGAATTTAACGGTTCGGAACGACCGCCTTCGGCTATTTTGCCAAGCAAAATTCGTTCCTCTCCCAAATTTTTTCTCATCTCTCAAAATCCTCGCAACTCTGAAAAATGCGGTTTGCCTCATTTTTCGAGGCTCGGATTTTGGAGGAGAAAAAACTTCGTTAAATTCAATTTTTTTCGCTCTTCGAAAGGGCAGTTTTTAAAAAAGCAAACTGCTTTTTTTAGAGAACAATCCTTAAACGGATAGTCTCTTCTTGCCCTTTATGTGAGCAAAAAAAAACTTTGCAGACGCAACTTTACCCCACTTCGTAGGGTAAAGGAATTTAACAGCGATTAAGCGGTTCCGCAGGCACGCTTTGCTAAAAACCATTCGGTTTTTGCCTGCTCCACCCAAATTGAATTTCCAACTCTGTTCCGCTCACTTCGTTCGCTCCAATAGGAAAATTCGCTTAATTCCAATGTAAAATCAAAAAAACCCTAAAAAAAGTTTCATTCTTTTAATTTTTCAGCATCTTTTTTATTCCTTATTTTAATTATCTTACTTGTGCTTAAATAACCATTCAAAAAACCTTTTTTAGCTAAAAAAGGAAAAACTTCTTCTTCCATACTTTTGCCATTATATTCTAATATTTCTGGCTGTGCAACAAAAATAGAAGAAAACCCTAAATAAATATCACTCTTTTCTGGTTTTTGTTTAAATTCAGATATTTTTGAGCCTTCTATTTTAACAACACCTTTTTTTTCAGGCTCTTTTGTAGTAGTTAATAATAAAGTGGCAATTCCTTTTCTTTTTATATGTTCTTCCCACAATTTATCTAAATCTAAATCTGGAAAATAAATATCACCATAAATGCAAAGAAAACTTGATTTTATCTTGCCTCTAATTAAACTTAATGTGTAAAAAGTTCCAAAAGATTCTTTTTCTTCAATATACTCAATAGAAACACCATATTTTTGCCCGTTTTGAATTATTGAAAATACAGAATTAATTACTTTTTCTTTTGCAATTAAAAAAATTTTCTTAAAATTATATTCTTTTAATTTTTTTATAGTTAATTCAATTAATGATGAATTATTAATATTAGCAGTTATCCTATATTCTTTTTCAGAAATTTTTATATTTTTTTCTTCCCCACCCGCTAAAATAACAGCAGTCTTATTTTCACCTAAAGAGTTATTAACCAAAAGTTCAATAGCTTGGCTTCTATTTCTAATGTAAATATTATCAATAATAGAATCAATTTCTTTTAATGTTTTTTCATTTAAGGTAATTGAAATTTTTTTTTTCATTTTTTTATTTTATTTTTTATTATCCCTATTTTTTAAAATGTTTTTTAATATATAAATCTTACAAAGTAGGATAATAGTAAGATATTTAAATTTAGCTTTTTTTTAAGAGCAATAAATATAAAGAATAAATATTTTATAATAAAAAAGGTGATAAAATGCAAAAATCAGAAAATAAAAAAGAGATTCTCTCTGTTATTGGTTTAGGCTATGTTGGCTTAATACAAGCAGCAGGAATGGCAAAAATAGGCTATAAAGTTATTGGCTTAGATATTGATAAAGAAAAAGTTGATAAAATAAATAATAAAATACCACCTATTTATGAAAAAGGGCTTAAGGAATTGCTTAATGAAATTGTTCCAAGTACTTTTACAGCAACAACAGATATGAAAAAGGCAATTTTAGAATCAGATATCACTTTTATTTCTGTTGGAACACCATCTAAAAAAGAAGGCAGCATGTCAATGCACCAATTAGAGATGGTTGTTAAAGAATTTGCACCTTTAATGAAAAAGAAAAAATATCATATCTTTGTAGTTAAATCAACAGTTATTCCAGGAACATGTGAAAATATTGTTGTTAAAAATATTGAAAATATCTCTGGAAAGAAATTTGGAAAAGATTTTAGTGTTGTAATGAATCCAGAATTTTTAAAAGAAGGAGAAGCAATAGAAGATTTCTTTAAGCCAGATAGAATTATCTTAGGCAGCTCAGATAAAAAAGGTTTAGATAAAATCAAAGAAATTTATTCATCATTTACATGCCCAATTTTAGAAACAGGATTTAAAGAAGCAGAAATGATTAAATATGCTTCAAATGCATTTTTGGCAACAAAAATTTCATTTATTAATGAAATTGGAAATATTTCAAAAAGATTAGGCATAGATGCTAATATGGTTGCAAAAGGCATGGGTTTAGATAAAAGAATTAATCCTTATTTTTTAAGATCTGGAATTGGCTTTGGCGGCAGCTGTTTTCCAAAAGATGTCAATGCTTTAGTATATAAAGCAACAGAAATTGGCTATACACCAAGATTATTAAGAGCTGTTTTAGATGTCAATAGAGACCAACCAATTAGATTATTGGAAATTCTAGAGCAAAAAGGATCAATGAAAGGAAAAAAAATTGGTATTTTAGGTTTAACATTTAAAGCAGGAACAGATGATACAAGAGAAAGCCCTCCATTGCAAGTTATTAAAGAATTAATGATGGAAGAGGCAAATTTAATATTATATGACCCAGAGGCAATGGAAAGAGTTAAAAAATATTTTCCTCATTTAAAATATGCAAAAACAGGCCAAGAAGTCATTGATAATTCAGACATAGTATTAATATTAACAGAATGGCCACAATTCAGGGAATTAAATTATGGCAATAAATTAGTAATTGACGGAAAGAATTTATTTTATGATAAGCCAAACAAGCCCAAAAATTATGAAGGATTGTGTTGGTGATTTATTAATATTTTTTTCTTTTTTTAATACCTTTTTTATTTTTTATAAATTTCTTATTATTTTACTAAAATAGAAACCTTTTTATACTAATTATTTATTCTTTTTCTTATTTTGTTATTATCTTATTACTAATATTTTATTTTAATATGCTTTAATATAATTAAAATAAAAAAGAGGGGATATTATGAAAAATGTTTTTTTTAATGTGTTTTCTTTTTTATTTTTCTTTATTTTTATTTTTAGTTTTGTTTATGCAGATTATAATCAAACAATTTTCTATGAAGATTTTAATGATGAAAATTTAAATGAAACATATTTATGGAAAATAAACAATAATGCTTATTATTTTATTGATGGAAAATTAAATTCAGATGGTAAAAAAATAGATAGCACAGACAGATATTTAAACCAATTTGATTATTTTTTCAATTTTTCCTCTGCTAATATTGAATTCTCTTTTGATGCCTTATTAAAAAGCAGTGGAAATCCACAAGAAGGCAGAGGTGTTATTTTTTCTATTGTTGGAACTAATGGCAATAGATATGATTTAAGAATTCAAAATGGCTACACAAGCGATTTTAATATAAACAAACAAAGCTTGTCTCTTGGTTATGGAACAGATTCTGTTTATGATTATATTACAACAAATTTTGTTCCTGAACATGATAAAATTTACAATTTAAAAGCAATTAGGCAAAACAAAACATGGTTTTTTTATGTAGATAATGTTTTAATAGGACAACATCAAGATACTTTAGATTTAACAAATTTTTATCAAATTCACATTCCAAGTGTTGGTAGCATTTTAATAGATAATTTAAAAATTGTTAGTTTAGATTCATTATACAATGAAAATAATACAATCATAAACAACACAAACCAAACAATCAATGAAACACAAATAAATAATACAGAAGCAAGTATTGATGATGGCTTAATAAGAAATTCGCCTGTTTTTTATTTACATCCTGATGAATATTACGAGCCAAGAGAAATTTACTCTATATTAAATAATTCTGATTTAAAAAAAGAAAACCACATTATAAAACAAAAGCCGATTTCATATAATGATATTGAAAATTTAAGTTCCTCTTATTTTCTAGATTTAACAAATGTTGATATAACAGATTTTAATTATCCTCAAATTAGTGATTTTGAAAACTTCAAGCCAGTTATTTATGGACGAGCTATTTCTTATAATAATAGAAAGCACTATCAATATTTTATTTTTTATCCATTTCAAAAAAGAAATATTATGAGCCATGAAGGAGACTGGGAATTAATCCAAGTAAATGAAAACGGAGCCGGAAAGATTGAAAGTGTAGAATATTTTTTTGACTTATGGAAACTTATTTATTATGATTTAAACTTAATAACTTTTATTAATAAAACACACCCGGTTGTTTATGTTGCTTTAGGCAGCCATAATAATTATGCAAATAATGATGAAATTGATTTTCAAAATCAGTATTTATATGTTCAAAAGTATTTAAGCAAAATTAAAGGATTAGAAAAAATAAGTTCCGAAGGAAAAATCTATAAGCCAAAAATATTAAAAAATGAATCTATAGAAAATAATGTTATTTATTATGATATTAATGATATAAATGAAATCCCATTAACTTTTAAAGGATATTATGGCGAACTTTCAGAATTAGTTTTAAGGCAGCCTCCGAAAGGGCCTAATGAAAATCCAAGATTTTTGAGAAAATGGAATGAGCCAGAAAATTATGCATATAATCCAGAATTGCCTTTTTTCAGTGTTTTTTTATACAGTCCAGTAAATTTTGAAATATTTGATGAAAATAATATTTTAATAAATGAAACAAATGAAAATTTGCTTTTTTTAAATGAGGAGCCAAAAACAGCAATTGTTAAAGGGACAGAATTTAAATTAAAATTAAAAGCATATGATAATGGTCAATTTTCAATGGATCTTTTTTTATATGACAATGAAACAGAAAAAGGTTTATTAGTATCTTTTAAGAACATAACAACAAAAGATTGCTCTAATGGCTATCTAGATGCAAATTTTGAATCAAATTTCTTATTATATTATGATAGTAATTGCGATCATAAATATGAAATCTATTTGCCAACTGAAAACACAACAATGAATTATGAATATGTATTGCCTGATGAAGATATAGATGGCATTAGCGATTTTATTGACAATTGTATTAATAATTTCAATCCTGATCAAAGTGATTTTAATAAAGATAATTTAGGTGATGAGTGCGATAATCCAATTTATTATAAAAAAAAGGCATTATCTTTATCAGAAAAAGAAAATATAAAACATAAACAAAAAGTATCACTATCTATTAATTACAGCCTAAAAGATAAATATTGGGAAAACAAATTTAAACCTAACACAATAAAAGTCTTTTTATATGAACTATTTGCTGTTCAACATACAAACAACACAGAAATAGAATATTTATTAGCAAAAGCAGACAAACTAATTGTTGAAAAATTGCTTTATGAAAAAGATTATATGAAAAACAAAAGCAAATGCAAAAACACAATAGCAATAAAAGAATATGAAAAAGCCTTAAATTATTATGAAAAAAAAGAATATAAAAAAGCAATTTTAAATTTTATGCATGCATGGCTTTTATTAAATTAATTTTGTTTTTTTTTATTTTAATTATATCTTTTTATATCTTAAATTTTTTAAATATCTTTTTATATATTTATCTTTAAGCATTTAATTAATTTTATATAAACAATTTTTTTTCTTTATACAGGTGAAAATATGTCTTTAGATAAATCAAAAACAAAAGTTGCTGTTATAGGCCTAGGTTATGTTGGATTGCCATTAGCTTGTTTAGCAGCTAGACGAGGTTATAATGTAATCGGTGTTGATAAGAAAAAACAAATAGTAGAATTAACAAACAAAGGAAAAAGCCATATTAAAGATGATTATTTGCAAAATTCATTAAATAAAACACAAGGAAGATTAAAAGCTACTACAGATTTTTCTTTAACAAAAGATTGTAATATTTTCATTATTTGTGTTCCTACTCCTGTTTTAGAAAATAAAGAGCCGGATTTTCAGCCATTAATAAGTTCAGCTAATGATATTGCTCCGTATATTAAAAAAAACGATTTAATTGTAGTTGAAAGCACAGTATTTCCAGGCACATGTGAAGAATATGTTTTGCCAATATTAGAAAAAAAATCTGGCTTAACTAAAAATGAATTTTATTTTTCACATTGCCCAGAAAGAGTTAATCCTGGAGATGCTTTCTGGACAGTTGAAAACATTCCTAGAGTTGTTGGTGGCTTAAATGAAAAAGCGACAGAATTAACAGCAGAATTTTATCAATCTTTATTATTAGGAGCAGTTTATAAAGTTGAAGATGTTAAAAAAGTTTTAAGGCCAAAATTTTCAATGAATAAAGATGGCTCTTATAATGTAAAAATGATGCCTTTAGGCAGTATAACAAAAATGAATTCTTTAAGAGATGCAGAAGCAGTCAAAGTAATGGAAAATGCAGTTAGAGATGTTAATATTGCTTTTGTAAATGAATTAGCAAAAATCAGCGATGTTTTAGATTTAGATGTTTTAGATATAGTAGAAGGAATGTCAACAAAACCGTTTGGCAAAGGCCCATTTTATCCTGGCATTGGTGTCGGCGGCCATTGTATTGCAGTTGACCCTGAATGGCTTAAAAGTGCTTCAATAAAAAAAGGATTTTTTCCAAAAATGATTCAGATTTCAAGAGACACAAATAATAGCATGCCTCATTATGCTGTTTCATTGCTTGAAAAAGAATTAGGCAGTTTAGAAAATAAAAAAATAGCTGTTTTAGGTGTTACCTATAAAGGAAATATAGATGACCCAAGAGAAAGCCCTTTTTACGATGTCAAAAAAATATTATTAGAAAAAAAAGCAAAAATAAATGTTTTTGATCCATGGTTTGAAAAAGAAAACAATGTTAATTCAATTAATGATGCCTTAAAAGAAACAGAAGCAATTATTTTAGTTACAGATCATGATATTTTTAAAAATGAAATAAAAGCAGAATTATTAAAAAAATATAATATTAAAATAGTAATTGATGGTAGAAATTGTTTAGATAAAAAAGATATTTTAAATAATAATATAAAATATAAAGGCATAGGTAGAAAATAGAATTAAAAAAAGAGAAAAAAATGACAGATTATGGCAGAAAATTTATTCAAGGAACAATAATTGTTTTATTTTTTTCACTTATTTCTGCAATTCTTGGTTTTTTTTTAAAAACAATAATGGCTCGCACAATAGATGTAGAAACAATCGGCTTATTTTTTTCTGTTTTAGGTTTTATTACCTTTTTTACATTTTTAAGAGATTTAGGTTTATCTGATTCTTTAGTTTATTTTTTGCCTTTATTTAAGCAAAAAAACAACAAAAAAGAGATAAAAAGAGCGATTTTATTGACTTTAAAAACACAATTTTTTTTTGGTTTTTTATTTTTTTTATTATTTATTATATTTTCAAACTTTTTAACTGAAAATTATTTTAAAAACCAAAATGCCGTTTATTTAATAATTTTTTTGGGATTATATTTTTTTTTAGACGGTATTCATGAAACATTAATGAGAATATTTCACGGCTATAAAAATTATTTTTACATGCAGGCAATTGATTTTTCCTTTCAATTCTTTTCATCACTTTTTTTAATTTATTCTATTATATTTTTAAAAAATGTTTTATTTTTTGCACTTTCTTATATAATAGCAGAAATAATAACTATAATTATTTTCAGTTTTGTTTTTTTTAAAAAATTTTTTCCAGATTTTTTTTCAATAAAAATTACTAAAAACAAAAAACAAGAAAAAAAACTATTCAATTTTTCAATTCCGACAATGATAGCCACAATAGGCGAACTAAGTTATTCACAACAGACAATATTTTTTTTGACATTCTTTTCAGGTTTAGAAAGTGTAGGTTATTATGTTTTGGTTAACTCTTTAGCAAAGTTGTCTGTTTTTTTATATAAAGCAACATCAAGAGTTTTTTCACCATTAATAACAGAAATGTGGATTAAAAAAGATTATGAAAAATTAAATTATTATTTTAAAGAGCAGTTCATTTTAATCTTTTCTATTGCAATTCCCTCTTCTTTTATTTTAATCTTTTTTTCAGAAATTGTTATAAATTTAATATATGGAACAAAATATGAAAATGTTAGCAATATACTTTTTATTTCATCTATTGTTGTTTTATTGCAATTATTTAATAATTTTTTCAATCATTTATCTATGGGCATTGGAAAACCTAAATTTTATAGAAATAATGTTTATATAAAAACCATGTTTAATTTTATTTTTAATTTATTTTTAATTCCAAAATTTGGTTTAATAGGGGCTGTTTTTTCTGATTTACTTTCAGTTATTTTTGCCACAGCACATATTTTATATTTTGTCTTGTCATTAAAAAAATTTTTCATTCCGATTAAAGAATTCTTTTATTTATTTTTATCAGGAATTGCTTTTGTTTTTTCTATATTATTCTTAAAAAATATTTTTTCTTTAAACCCTTATTTAGAAATGATTTTTGTTTTGTTTTTATCAGGCATTATTTATTTATCTAGTTTATTTATTACAAAAACATATTCAATAAAAAAATTTTTTTCAATATTTTATTCTATTTTTGGCAAACAAAAATAATCATATGAGAAAAAAAATGGCTTAATTTTTTTTCATTTTGATTTTTAATTTCTTGTTCCTGCAACTTTTCTAAATTATTTTTGAAAAAATTATTAGTATATGAAAAAAATTTATTTGGGATAAA
>JAWBPL010000021.1:0-9394 GCA_038825025.1 Candidatus Woesearchaeota archaeon
ATCTTAATAGAATATAAAATGAAAAAAAAAAAAATTTTAAGTTTTTTTAATTCTGATAAATTTAAAATTATTTTATCAATTTTAGCATTAATTGCATTTATTCTGCCATTAATAAAATTTTATCAATCTTTAATTTTCATATTAATTTTATCTTTGTTTAACTCTTTTTTAATGATTTATGAAAGATATGTTGATTTGCCTATTGATTTGGAATTAACAACTTTTAATGTTTTTTTTATAACTTATAAATATAATTTATTTTTTGGAATACTTGCTGGCTTCATAAGTAATTTAGCAGCTATGATAATGAATAAAGATTTTTCATCTGAAAGCATTTTTGCAATTACTTCTTATTTTTTGTTGGCTTTTGTTTTAAATTTTTTTAAATTTTTAAACCCTGTAATTGTATGGTTTTTGGCAATGTTTTTCTATAATCTAATTAATTTAAGTATATACAAATTTGTGCTGGCATTTCATGATAAGGAAACAATGATGTATTTAACAACTAATTTAGCTTTTAACTTATTTATATTTTTGGTTTTCAAAGATGTTGTTCTATATTTCTTATAAAAAAATAAGATTAATAGAAGTAATTTATTAATAGATATATAATAGATATAAAATATTAAAGATAAAATATTAAGAGATAAAAAAAATATTAAAAAATAAGAAAAAAAACAAATAATATTTCCAATTAAAGATAAATTTTTATAAGAAATTATTTATTTAAAGAATATGACACATTATTTTTCAGAAAAACAAGACTCAAAATTAATTTTAAAAAAAATAAACATCAAAACAAAAAAGATTTCTTTTGATTTATATACTTCTAATGGTGTTTTTTCAAAAGAGCATTTAGACAAAGGAACCGAGCTTTTATTGAACGAAGCAATTTTAAAAGATAATTGTTCTGTTTTGGATTTAGGTTGTGGAATTGGTGTTGTTGGTATTTATGTGAAATTACTTTATACTAATACAAATGTTTTAATGTCTGATATTAATGAAAGAGCTGTTTATTTAGCAAGAAAAAATATTGAATTGCATAAGTTAGAAAAAAATAATTTAGTTAATAAAGATATTAAAAGAAAAAAAAATATTGAAGCAAGAAAAAGCGATATCTTTTCAAATATTAAAGAAAATTTTGATATTATTTTATTAAATCCGCCTCAAACCGCAGGCAAAGAAATTTGCTTTAAAATGATAGAAGAAAGTTTTTTGCATTTAAATAAAAATGGCTTATTTCAATTAGTTGCAAGGCATAAAAAAGGAGGCTTAACTTTATCAAAAAAGATGCTTGAAGTTTTTGGAAATTTAAAAGTAATAGCACAAAAATCTGGCTTTAAAATTTATTTAAGTGAAAAAATTTAGCTGAAAATGAAAGCAATAACGAAAAATTCTTTTTTTATTGGAAATATTGAGATTAAAGGAAAATTGATTTTAGCACCAATGTGCAATGTTACTTCTCTGCCATTTAGAATCCTTTGTAAAAAATATGGTTCCAGCTTATCTTATTCAGAAATGATACATTCAGAAGCATTTTTAAGAGATTCAGAAAAATCATACAAAAAAGCTCATTTTCTAGAAGAAGAAAGGCCAATAGGTGTTCAATTATCTGGCTCTAGTGTTTATTCTTTGATTAAAGCAGCTATAAAAGTTCAAGATATTTTAAAACCAGATTTAATTGACTTAAATATAGGCTGTCCTGCTTACTCTGTTATAAAATGTGGAGCAGGATCTGAATTATTGAAGGATAAAGAAAAAATAAAAGAGATTGTATTAAAAATTTCATCTGCTATAAAAATTCCTTTAACTTGTAAAATAAGAATTTTAAATAATGAAAATGAAACAATTGAAATTGCAAAATTAATTGAAAAAAACGGAGCAAAAGCACTAACAATTCATGGAAGAACACAAAAACAAGGTTATAGTGGAAAAGCTAACTGGCAAATAATAAAAAAAATAAAATCAATTCTTAAAATTCCAGTAATATTAAATGGAGATGTAATTGATGAAGATTCTGCTAAAAGAGCATTAGAAACAAATGTTGATGCAATAATGATAGGCAGGGCAACAATTGGTAATCCTTATATTTTTAAAAGAATAAATTATTTTTTAGAAACAGGAAAAAAATTAGAGAAACAATCTTTTTTAGAAAGGATTAATGATTTTAAAGAATTTATTGATTTATGTGAAAAATACAACTATATTAATATAAATTATATAAAAATGCAAGCTGTTAATTTTTCAAAAGATTTTAAAGGTGCTTCATTAATAAGAGAGAAAATTTCAAAAGCAGAAAACTATAAACAAATAATAGAAATAATGGAAAAAATATAAAAAAATATAAAAATAAATAATATAACAAAAAGAGATCTAATAAAAATATCTAAAATTATTTTATAATTAAATTTCTTTTACTTGATTTGTAAAAACAACTAATCTTATTCCTAATCCTAATTTTAAAACTGCTGACAATAAAGCCATGTGCTCTTTTCCTTGCCCTGAAATAAAATTTAGGGCAACTTCTGTGCCAGTTATTTTGTCTTTAAGATTTTTTTTTAAAGATTCAATTAAATTTTCAATAGTGTCATCAAAATTAACAACAATTACTTCCATGTTTTCTTTTGCTTTAAAATTTTCTTTGCCAAATTGGTTTGTTATAACAATTATTTTTTCCCAATCATATGAGCTCATTAATTTAATAACTTCTGTCCAAGTGCCTTTTCCTGTTGATAAAAAGGTTATTAGTTCTGTCATATTATATTAAAAAAAGTAGTTATTTTTAAAAATATTTAATTTAATAATTAATAATAATTAGTTTGTATATTAAATTTAATAATTAATTATATAAGATAAAAACAATAATAAAAGAAAGATAGTAAAAAAATAAAAGAAAAATATTAATACAAAATAAAAGAAAAAGAATAATATAAAATAGAGTTATACAAAAATTTTATAAAAGTTTTTTATTTTAGAAAAAATATGGTTTTTACAATAGGAGAAATAATTGATTTAGTAATTATGATTTTTTCTATTGGATTTATTTTTTCTGGTTTTATAAAAAAAGAACCAGAAGAGGAATATGACCCATTAAAGTATTATAAAAAAGACCAAAGGTTTGAAAATTTTAAATATGCAACAATTGTTGCTGCTCCAGCTGTTGTTTTACATGAATTAGCTCATAAATTTACTGCAATGGCTTTTGGTGCAACTGCAATTTTACATGCTCCAATAGATTGGTATGTTATTGCTGTTATTATGAGGCTATTTAATTTTCCAATATTCTTTTTTGTTGGAGGCTATGTCTCTCATACAAGATTGCCTTATTTAGAATCAGCTATTGTTTCAATTGCAGGGCCATTAACTAATTTGATAATTTATTTATGTGTTTTATTAATAATTAATTTAAAATTAGTAAAAAGAAAAGATTATAAAATTTTAGGAATTATAAGCAAATTAAATTTATTTTTGTTTGTTTTTAATTTAATTCCATTGCCTGGTTTTGACGGGTTTCATTTTTTAATGAATATGTTTTATTTTATAAGGCAGTTTTTTTGAATAAATTAAAAAGTAGTTTATTTTTTATAAGGATATTTTTTATTTTAAATTAACTGCATCACCTATTGTAAAAGTCTCTTGCTTTGCTTTCATGTTTTGAGGCTCAACTACTTTTTCTTCAACTAATGAAATGTTTAATTGCTTTTCTAATTTTCTTGCTAATTCAATGCTTGGAACATAAGAGCCATTTTCAATTTTTTGAACAATTGATTCTTTTTCATTTAAGTATTTAGCAAATTCATCTTGTTTTAAACCCATTTTTTCTCTCTTGTTTTTTATAATTGTGTTAAAATCTTCTCTAATAACAAGAATTAGTTCTCTTTCTTCTTTTGGTTTTACAATTTTTGCTTGTTTAGTTTTTAATTCGTTTTTTACTTGCTTTTTTATTATTTTACCAAAAGCAGCACAACTATTACAAACATTTAACTCAACACCTTCAACTATTGCTGTTACTAAAACATCATCTTTGCCGCACATCTCACAAGAAACCATATTTTCACCTTTTTCCTGGATTTCTTTATATGTTTTTATTTTTATTATTATCTTTTATTATTAAAAAAATTTATTTTCTAGTAAAACAAAGGACATTAAAAATTTCCTGCCCTTGGCTTATTAGATATTTTTTTACTATTTTAAAATTATGTTTTTCAGATGCTTTATATAATAAAGAATTTTCTTTTCCCAATATTGTTATGAAGCTATTTTTTTTTAATATGTAATCTGATTGATAGAATAATTCATTATAGATTTTTTCAAAATCTTTTTCATTCCTGTTTTTTGAATATCTAGGTGGATCAGTAATAATAAAATCAATAGAGTTTTTTTTTAATTTTGTGTCCAGCCATTCAATCTCGCATTTGCTTAAATTTATTATTTTATCAATTCCTGCTAATTTTGCATTTTTTTTACTTGCTTCTAAATACCTCATTTGATAATCATAGCCATAAATTTCTGCTTTTTTTATTTTTTTTATTTTTTTATCTTCACTTTCAAAAATTTTTTTGCTATCTATTAATTTTGTAAAAGATAATTTGTTTTTATTATAATATTGGACAGGAAAATTTGAAACATATAAAGCGGCCTCAATTAATATTGTGCCAGAACCCATGAAAGGATCTAATAAACATTTTTTTTTATCAAAATCAGCCAGCCTTAATAAAGAGTAAGCCACATTTCCTTTTAAGGATTCATTATGGTTAAATATTTTATATTGCCTTTTTGATAAATCAAATCCACTAAAATCTAAGCCAAAATAAACTTTATTTTGATTTATAAAAAAATAAAAAATTACTTCTGGATTATCATATTCTGTTTTATTATTTGTTTTATTTTTTTTTAATTCATCAAATAAAATTTTACCTATTTCAATTTCAACATCTGTGCTTTTAAAATCATGATTTCCAAGCCTTTCACATTCAACTTTAAATGTTTTATTTTTTATTAAGTCTTTTATATCTTTAATAAAAGAAGTATTTTTTTTAAAATCAATTGCTAATTTATCTAATGTTTCTATTTCAAAATTATTTAATAATAAACAAGCTCTATTTATTGATTGAGCTTTATAAGCTATTTTTGCCAAATCCTCGAAATTTTTTATATCAAAAATAACTACATTTTCATTAATAATTGAATTAAGGTCATAACATAAAATTTCTTTTATTTCAATTTCAGAAATGTTTTCTATGTGCTTGTTTGTAGTTATGAAGGATTTCATTTTAAACAATAAAGAGTAATTTTAAGATTAAACATCAAAAACTACTTTTGTAGCATCTGCAACTTTATCATTGTTATCTAGTTTCATTAATCTTACACCTTGTGTATTTCTGCCAATAACTGAAATGAATTTTGCACTTGTTCTTATGATTTGACCATTAGTGCTGATTAACATAATTTCATCTTCATCAATAACATCTATAATAGAAACAACTTTTCCATTCCTTTCTGTTGTTCTTATATTTATGACACCAGAGCCGCCCCTATTTATTAATCTATAATCTTGAATTGGTGTTCTTTTTCCATAGCCGTTTTCTGTTATAGTTAATAGTGTTTTATTTTCATCAGCAACAACCATTCCAATAACTTCATCATTTTCTTTTAATCTTATACCAATTACACCTTGAGAATATCTGCTTACTGCTCTTACATCTGTTTCATTAAATCTGACACATAAGCCATTTGCAGTTGCAATAATTAATTGATTATTGACTTTTGTTAAAACAACATCAACAACATCATCATTTTCATTTAAGGAAATAGCCCATATTCCGCCTTGTCTTGGATTACTGTATTCTTTTAAATGTGTTTTTTTAACAATTCCTTTTTTTGTTGCAAAAACCAAATAAGAATCGTCAAACTCTTTTATTGGAATTACTGCAGATATTTTCTCATCTTTTTCAACTTCAACTAAATTAACAATTGCCTGTCCTTTACTATATCTTGAATTTTCATTTATTTTATAGACTTTAAGCCAATGAACTTTTCCTTTATTTGTAAATATCAATAAATAAGAATGTGTGTTAGCAATAAACAAATGCTCTAAAAAGTCTTCTTCTTTTGTTTCTGCTCCAATAATGCCTTTACCGCCTCTCATTTGTTGTTTGTATTCTTCTAAGGGCATTCTTTTTATATAACCAGAATGGCTTATTGTAACAACAACATCTTCTTTTTGGATTAAATCTTCAATTTCAACATCTTCATGATAATCAATGATTTCTGTTTTTCTTTCATCTCCGTATTTTTCAATTAATTCTTCTTGCTCTTTAATTATAATATTAAGAACTTTTCTTTTATCTGCTAAAATGTCTTCTAATTCAGAAATTAATTTCATTAAACTAGAATGCTCGTCTTTTATTGCTTTTTGCTCTAATGAAGCTAATTTTCTCAAAGTCATATCTAATATTGCTTTTGCCTGTTCTTCTGTTAAATTATAATCTTTTATTAAAACATTTTTTGCTTCTTCGCTGTCAATGCTTTTTTTAATTTTTTGAATAACATTATCAATATCATTTAATGCAATAATTAAGCCTTCTAAAATATGGGCTCTTGCTTTTGCTTTTTTTAATTCAAATTGTGTTCTTCTTGTTATTATATCAACCCTATGCTCTATGAAATGTTCTATTAATCTTTTCAAATTCATTGTTTTTGGAACATTATTTACTAAAGCTAAAAATCTAACACTAAATGAGCTTTCTAGTCTGGAATGCTTATATAATTGGTTTAAAACAACTTCATGATTTGTATCTTTTTTTAATGTCATTACTATTCTCATGCCTTCTCTATCTGACTCATCTCTTAATTCAGATATTTCTGTAATCACTTTATTTTTTATTAAATCTGCAATTTCTTCAATTAATTGTGATTTGGCAATCATATATGGAATTTCTTTTACAATTAATGAAAGTTTGCCTTTTTTCTCTTCAACATCTATTTTTGCTCTTAATTTTATGTTGCCTTTTCCTGTTGCATATGCTTCTTTTATTCCATTATAACCAAGTAATAAGCCGCCTGTTGGAAAATCAGGGCCTTTAACAACATTGCATAAATCATTAATACTTATCTCTGGATTTTCAATTGTCATAATTACTGCTTTGCAAACCTCTTTTAAATTATGCGGCGGAATAGAAGTAGCCATGCCAACAGCAATTCCTGATGAACCATTAATTAATAAATTTGGAATCTTGCTTGGCAAAATAACAGGCTCTTCTAAGGAGCCATCAAAATTAGGCTGAAAATTTACTGTTTCTTTATCAATGTCTGCTAAAATTTCGTTTGATATTTTTGATAATCTCGCTTCAGTATTATGGTTTATAAAACCATTTCCAACAAAGGAATGGCATTTGCTATTAACTTTAATAGAATAAACATTTTCTTCTGGTTTTTCACTAACAAATGCAACATAATCAAAAAAATAATGATTCTTTTTTAATAAAGATATTAAGTCTTTATCCTCTTTATCTAAAATATTTATTAAACAATCAAAATTTTTCATTAAATTAGGATATCTGTCAAAATTATAGTTTTGTAAAAATTCTTTATCTTTTCCTTTAATTTCTTTTCCTTTAATATTTTTAGAAATTATGTATTCTCTTCTTATATATTCACTTATAAAAGGGATAAAGTCCTTTTTACTCATCCTATTTGGATTTAATTTCTCAATCTCTCTAAGAGTATTATTTTTTCTATCAGAAAAAAATCCAATTTTTGAAAATTCTTTTAAATTTTCATAACCAGAAATCATTATTTTAAAGCAATTATTTCTTTTATCTAAATAGGGTTTTGTTGTTACAATTCCAAAAGATAATAAAACGATTTTTAATTGGTTAATTAATTTTTCACTTTTACTTGTATAAGTTAATTCAATGCTTTTGCCTTTATGTCTTTTATCTTTTTTTAATAAAACAGATCCATCTCCCTCAAATAATCCTTGCAAGAAACTTATTAAAATTTCTTTCTTTGATTGCAAAACAGAAAAAGGAATTTCTTTTTTATCAGATTTAACATCTTTTAAACCAATATTTATTAAAAAGTTAACAACCTTTTGATGATATATTTCAAATTGATAACAATTTCCTTTTATTATTCTTTCATACAATGTTATGCCTTTAAATTGTTTTTTAACAATTTTTTTTACATAATCGTAATATTTTTTATCTTGATTGTTAAATATTATTTTATTTTGGTGAAAACTTCCTTCTGAAACAAAAGAACCTAACATAAAAGCTAATTCAGAATTCATTTGTTTTGGCAGATGAATTTCTTTATTGTATTTTTTTTTATCAATCTGCCCATATTTAGTTAAATTTAAGTTTTTATTACTAAACAACCCTTTTCTACTTAAAACAACAACATCATTTTTCTCAACCTTTTCTAATAATTTCCATTCAAATTTAGGCTTTTTTTCTTTATCATCAAATCTAAAAATATAGACAGGATGATTTCTACTTCCTTTTAAAACAAATCCATTTTTTGTTTTTATTTCTATTATTTTATGTTTTCCAGAATTAAAGAATTTGGTTGCTTTATTCTTTTTGTTATTAAGGGATAATATTTCAATGTTTATTTTTTCTTCTATTTTATTAGAGATTTTTTCTATTTCTAAAAAGCCATTATTAGTTAAGATTAAAGTATCACCAGAAACACAATATCTCATGGCTGCTTGGCTATCTCCATCAATACTGCCAAAATTACCTTGTCCATCTATTAAAGGATATCTTAATGCCCAAGGCTGAGCCATTCTTACTAAGGCTTCATAAACAGAAGAATCTCCATGAGGATGCCATTTTCCTAAACAATCACCAACAATTCTTGCTGATTTTTTATATGGCTTTCCATATTCTAAGCCTAATTCCAGCATTGTATAAAGAACCCTTCTATGAACTGGCTTTAAACCATCTCTTATGTCAGGCAATGCCCTTGAAACAATAACAGACATTGCATAATCTAAAAAGTTTTTTTTTAACTCATCTTCTATGACAACAGGAATTATTTTATCGTTTTTTTGACTTAAATTATTATTGTTTTCTGTTGAAATAACATCGTTATTTTTAATATTGTTATTATTAGTAATGTTATTAGATGTGTTATTAGTAGTGTTATTTTTGTTATTATTGTCTCTATTATAATTATTGTTAATATTAATATCAATTTTATTGTTAATTACATTACTATTCTCATTACTATTATTGCTATTATCATTACTATTATTATTACTATTCTCATTACTATTTTCATTGCTATTTTCATCAGCCATTTTCTGTTTTCCTCTAAACTTTTGAAATTATGTATATATATAAAGGTTGTGGTGGTTTTTATAGACGATAAATATATAAAAAATATT
>JAWBPL010000022.1:0-8926 GCA_038825025.1 Candidatus Woesearchaeota archaeon
CCTACCCCGCTATAAAATTAAACAAATTAATTCTTAGTTGTTTAATAATTACTTAATTATTGAAAAAAGATTTACTTTATAAATATTTTGAGAGAAATCTCTATTTTAAATAGGATTTCCAATATACTTTTTTCTATACTAATTGTTAAAAACAAAACATTTATATATCAGTTTCTTTTTATATGTATTAATTTAGAAATAATTTACAAAGATATACATAAAATAACTAACTATATACGAAAAAATAGAAAGATATAATAAAAAACAAAAAAAGGCAACTAATAAACAAAAAACACTATTTGTTTAATAAAAACGAATACTAATATCTTATTTTATAAAAAATAAAAAAAAGCAAAGAACGAAAAATATAAAATAAAAACAAAAAAGAAAAATGAAAAAAGTAATAAACAATAAAAAAAGTAAAAATAAAAACTTAAATTTTTTAACTATAAAAGAAATTAGAGAAATAATTTTTAATATAAAAGATGCCAGAGATAATTTAATATTTAGAATTCTTTATGAAACTGGCTGCTTGCCAAGCGAATTAATAAACATAAAAGTAAAAGATATATTAGGAAATAAAATAAGAATAAAAACAAGGTTTGTTTTAATCAGCGGAAAATTAGCAAAGGACATTTCTTTATTTATTATAGGAAATAAATTATCAAATGAAAATTTTTTATTTTCAACAAGGCAAAGCAAAAAAATAAGTGAAAAAAGAATCTCGCAAATAATTGAATTCTACACAAAAAAAAATATAAAAATAAATGCCCAGAAAATAAGGTATTATCATATAATTCATGCATATTTAAATGGTGTTTTTTTAAAAGAAATTGCAAAAAATCTAGGCTTAACAGAATTCAGGATTTTTCAAATCTTACAAAATTTTGATATTAATACATATAATAATTATCAGAATTTTTTAAAAAAGGTGTGCCTATGAAAAAAAATTTTAAAGTATTTTTAGTTTTATATATTTTCATTTTATATATGTTTTTTTTAATTAATTTAAAGAATAGTTATGCAGAGCCGACAGGAGCAAACTTAATTCCAGGCTACTCGTCTAGAAAGCCATTGCCTAATGCAACAAATTTAACTGCACAAAATGGAAACATAACTTGGGTTACTGCTGACTTAACACAAATAACAAGCATATGGCAAGGTTTCTTTGGCAGAGTTACTGGCGGCATTGTTTTAGAAAACTCAAATGGAGATGTTTTTTATGACTGGAATGTTGTTGATGCTGTTGGTGAAATAATAGCAACAAGAAATTTTGTTTCTGATTGGACAAAAGTAAATTGCACAAATCAAACAGAAATTTATTTAGAAGAAGAAAGATTAAATATTTTAAATGAAACTTCTGACGGCATAAATGATACTTTTATTTATACTAGCCATCCTAGTTTTGATATTGCAGGCAAATTTTTATCAAATTGCAGAGCGACAAGAACACATAATAGCACAAATGCACAAGCTGTTTTTTGGAATGTTTTATTAAACACAAACTCAACAAACACAATTTACACTGTTTTAATGGAAAATGATAAAATTGGCTTTAACAACACACAAGTAGATTTTCAATTATTAGTCCCTGTTGATAAATTAACTGGATTTGCAACTTATTTTGTGTATGTTGAATTAGGGTAAAAAAAATAAATAAATAGACAATTTTTTAATTCTTTTTTTATTTCAATTAATTTTTTATGAGGGGTCTTGGTCTAACTTGGCTAGAATACAAGATTCGGGATCTTGTGATCTGGGTTCAAATCCCAGAGACCCCATTATTTTATAGATTAAGAAGATTGACTTAATTATAGATTAAGAAGATTGACTGAATTTTTCATTTAAACATTATAATTCGGACTATTTTTCTTTGCAAATGTAGTCCTTAATTTATTTTTCCTCAAGGCTTTTTCTAAAAGGCTTGGTTCGCATGAATCCCAGAGACCAAAATATTTATCTAATTAAAATTTTAATAACAATAAATTAAAAACCTATTAAAAAGAATAAAAAAACAAAGCCAAAAAATATAATTGGTAACATAGAAAATAAAAACTTATTCCCAAATTCTTTTGAGCCAAATGTTTTTGCAATTACAACTTTAGTAATTGTATTTATCAAAGAAGCTAAAATAATAGAAGCAATAGCAACATTACTTATTAATTCAGAATTTCTTGCAATGAAAATAGCTATGCTATCAGAATCTATAATTCCGCTAAAAAAAGAAACAATAATCAAACCTTGGCTTCCATAAAGCTCTTTTAAAATTGTAGCAATAATTAAAACAATAGCATAAAAAAAACCAAATTTTAAAGCAGGCGATAACATTAAAGGCGAACTATAATTAATATTAGTTTCTTGTTTTTCGTTATTACTGGTTATCAAAAATCTAGAAGATAAAAAACCTATTAATGCCAATAAAATCATAGGAAAAGCCAATTTCTCAATTAATAAAAAATTTAAAAGAGAAACTTCAATTAAAACCCTTAAAAACATTCCAGAACAGGCAATAACAGAAGCAAAAATTAAATCTGAATTATCAGATTCTTTTGATTTTTGAGCTAATGTTGTAACAACAGCAGTGCTTGACAAAATACCACCTAATAAGCCTGTTATAAAAACACCTTTTTGAGAGCCGAAAGTTTTTATAAGAATATAAGCGAAATAACTTATTCCTGAAACAAAAACAACCATAATCCAAATTTCATATAAATCAATTGAATTAAATGGCCCAAAAGGCTCAATATTTCTTAATAAAGGCAAAACAACAAAGGCAATTACTAAAAATTTTAATGTGTCAAAAAACTCTGTTGATTTTAAGTTATAAACAAATTTATGCAATAGGTTCTTAAAAGACAAAATTAAAGTCAAGCTAATTGCCAATATAATTGGAATTATCTCTTGAATTGAAAAAATCAGAACACCTATAATAAAAGAAATTAAAGTAGATAAGCCTGTTGTCATGCCAACTTCTCTATTGAAATAAGAGCTTAAAACATAGCCTGCTAAAACAACTATAACAAAACAAAAGAATATAACAGCTAAAAGCCAGTCATAATATAATTTTGATAAATAAGCAGATAAAGTCCCTAAAAAAGTAATTAACATAAAAGTTCTAATTCCAGCAAAATCAGTTCCTAAATGCTGTTGATGGCTTTTTTCTCTTTCAGCTCCTATTAATGAGCCTAAAGCCATTGACAAAAAAAATTTATATAACAAATCAAAAGTCTCTAATGGAATCATTTTACCTCTTTTTTAAACAAAAAAATTTTATAATGAAAGGAAAATAAAAATAAATTATTAATGGATGAATAAAAAATAATAAAATAATCAATGTTTATTAATTTTTTTATTAAATGATTTTTAAAAATTTTTCAAAAAAAAGGTTAGTCAAAATAATAAACAACAACTTCCTTAAATTTTAAATTAGTTAAATTTCCAGTAAAAAAATTGATTCAGAGTATAGGTTTTTTTTTATATTTGGAAAACTATCAATGCATATAATAACATTATTATTATAAAAATAAAAATCCAATTTATTGCTTATATTAATATTTGTGAGATTAAAACAACCTGAATTTTTTAAAACAAAATTTCTAAATTCTGGATTTTTTTCCAATATAATTAAATAATTTTTATAAAAATCTTGGTTTTTGTTAAAAGAAATAGATTTATCATTATTTTGAATAATAGATATAGATAAAATAGTTGTTATTAATATAACTAACAAAATTTCAATTGTTTTTAAAAAAGATTTCTTTTTCATTTTTTCAGTTAATTTTTTTGTTATTTTTTTGTTAATTATTTTTAATTCTACCATAACCTAAAATTAACCATAACTGGCTTAATGGAATTATCTTTTAATGCTAAATAAGTCTTTTCTATTGAATAAACATTTCTTCTTATTGTTTTATTTCCAATTTCAAAATAAGTATTATTTTGCTCATAAATAAATAAAGAAAAATCAAAACCTGTTTTATTTTTATAATATTCATAATCTTGTGATTTATTTAATAAAATTACAGATTCTGTCTCAACAGCTGAAAAATCATAGCTAAAATCTTGTTTTTTAATTTCCTCAAAATTTATCTCATCAGAAATAAAAGATATTTTAAAATAACTATTATTTATTTCTGTATCCATATTTAAACTTAAAGTGCTATTATAATTTTCAAATTCAAAATTGCTTGAATCAAAATAAAAAATAATTTTTTCGTTGTTATTTTTATTATATAAAACAACAAAATTGCCAGAAAAAGAAATTTCTTCGCTATTATTGGAATAACTAAAATTTCCAAAATTTAGATTATCTGAATAATAAGAATCATAAGTCTCTAAATCAAAAGTCATTTTTAAATTATATTTTTCATTATTTGGTGTTTTAAAAAACAAATAAAGATCTTGATTATTATTAAAAACAATGGTGCTTATGTTTATATTTTCTCCAATTGAATTATGTATTGATAAAAATTTATCAATAATATTTGTAAAATTTATCATTGAAAAATCAATTTCATTTATTTTAAAGTTTATTGATTTTATTTTTTCACTATCTTTATAAAAAACTTTGCTTGGAAGTGCATTATCAAAATATATATTCATATTCTCTATTGTTATAACATCCTGATTAGAATTTAAATCAGATGAAAAAATATTATAAGTATTATTATTTTCAAAATCAATATTTTGATATAAATAAACAAAGGTATTTTTTTCAGATTCATTCAACAGAAAAAAAAATTTATTATCATAAAAAACAAACGGTCTTTCTGACTTAAAACTAGAATAATAATCCTTTTCTAAATAATTTTCAAGGATACTATCTTTTAAAATATTATTTTCTAAAAAAATTATTACTGGTTTATTTTCTTTTGTTGAATTTGTAAATATAAAAAGAGGGATTTTTTTTAGTTTATATGAGAACTCATCAAAAAAAAAGTTTTCCAAAACTGCTATATTTGGATTAAAATTTTTTTGGTAATTTAAATTAGGCAAAATAAAAATAAAAAACCAAGCAACATATAATAAAAAAAGAGCCAAACTCATAACCCAATCTATTTGAGAAACTGCTCTTCTATTTTTTTTAAAATAAAGAATATTATTTTTAAAGAAAAATTTTATCATCATATTAAATATAATTAAATAGTTTAAATAATTTTTCAAAAAAAATTTAAAAAAAATTCTTAAAAAAAATTTTAAAATTAGCAAAACTTTTAATATTATTAAAATATGCAAAAATATATGTATGAAATGAATAATCCAAATGAAAAAATTAATGATAATTTAGACAATAATAATAATTTAGATAAAAATAAGGCTATTGATAATATTGATGTAGAAAAAAACATAGAAAAAAAAGAAACACCTATGAACTTTAATGATGAATTAAAAAAAATATTAAATGAAGTTTCTTCTTATGATAAAAAAGCAGATTTAAAATTAATTGAAAAAGCATATAATTTTGCAAGAAAAGCACATGAAGGACAAAAAAGAGATTCTGGAAAAGAATATTTTGAGCATCCTGTTTCTGTTGCTGAAATTTTATTAGAGTTCAAGCCTGATACAGATACAATTTGTGCTGCATTATTGCATGATGTTTTAGAAGACACAGACTATAATATAGAAACAATAAAAAAAGAATTTAATGAAGAAATTGCAAAATTAGTTGAAGGAGAAACAAAAACAGAAAAAGCTATTTTTGAAAGTGCTGAAGAATATACTGCTGAAAATTGGAGAAAAATATTGTTAGCCACAACTAAAGATTTTAGGATAATTTTAATTAAATTAGCAGACAGGCTTAGCAATATGAGAACATTAAAATATTTAAGAGAAGATAAGCAAAAAAGAATTGCAAAAGAAACTTTGGAAATTTATGCTCCGATTGCTCATAAATTAGGTTTGTATAATTTAAAAGGAGAATTAGAAGATTTGTCATTAAGGTTTTTGAAGCCGGACATTTATCAGTATATAAAAAACAAAGTAAATGAAAAAAGAGCTGAAAGAGAAAAAAAAGCCGAGATGATAATAGATTTAATAAAAAAAAAATTATCTGAGCAAAAAATTGAATATGTTGAAGTTAGCGGCAGGGCAAAATATTTTTACAGTATTTACAGAAAAATGATTTTAGAAAAAAAAAGCTTTGAAGAACTATATGATTTAATTGCTATTAGAATTATTGTAAAAACAATACCAGACTGTTATAGAGTTTTAGCAGAAATTCATCAATTATGGAAACCAGTTCCTGGCAGATTTAAAGATTATATTGCTGTTCCAAAATCAAATGGCTACCAATCCTTGCATACTGATGTGGTTACTCCTTTTAATACTTTATGCGAAGTTCAAATAAGAACAATTGAGATGCATCATGTTGCAAAATATGGTGTTGCTGCTCATTGGCGATATAAAGGCACAGATAGAGATAAAGCCTTTGATAAAAGAATTGCTTGGCTTGAACAAGTTCTGGAATGGAAAAAAAATGCACCTTCTGAATTTTTAGATTCATTAAAAGTTGATTTATTTGAAAAAGAGATTGTTGTATTTACTCCAAAAGGAGATCCAATAATTTTGCCAGAAAATTCAACCCCTGTTGATTTTGCTTTTGAAGTTCATTCTAAAATAGGAGAAAGTTGCTCAAAAGCACAAGTTAATAATAAATTAGTTCCATTAGATTATAAATTAAAAAGCGGCGATGTAGTTTATATAATTACAAATCCAAATGCAAAACCATCAAGAAATTGGCTAAGTTTTGTTATTACAAATAAAGCAAAACAAAAAATAAGAAGCTTATTAGGATTAGAAATTGAAAGAGATCCTAAGCAATTAAGAGAAGAGCAAAAAATAAACTTAGTAAAATATTTAGCTACAAATGAAAAAGGACAATTGAAATTATCTAAATGTTGCAATCCTGAATTTAATGAGCCTATTGTTGCTTATAGAATGAAGGACGGAACAATTTCTGTTCATAAAGAAAAATGCCCTAACATACATGCATTAGATAAAACAAAAAAAGTTTCTGTTTCTTGGAATGTTCCAAAAGAGCAGATAAAAACAATTAACATTTATGTTGAAGACAAAATTGGCATAGTTGAAAAAATATTAACCAATTTAAAAGATTTTAAAATTAATGTTCTTTCTATAAATTTAAAGCCTCATAAAAAAACCATTTTAATTGCTTTAAAAATAAAAGCAGAAAGCCAGGACGAATTAAAAAACACAATAGAAATAATAAGAAAAATAGAACATGTAACAAATGTTCAGGAAGAAAAAAGCTTATAAAATATGTTCAAAGAAAAAATTAAAAAAGCAAAAACCAAAAATAAAGGTTAGTAATTTATGAAAAAAATAACATTAAAGTTTGAAAATTTAAGATTTTCTGAAAAAAATGAAAAAGAAAATAAAATCCGAGTTAGTTTTATGAATATTTATTATTTTTATTTAGATAAAAAAGATTTATTAGAAATTGGCAATTATAAAATTAATCAAACTAATAATAATGAAATTGAATTTAGTAGTGAAAAAAAAGAAGCAAACATAAACCAAAAATTTTCTTTTCTATTAGATAAAGGTTTTAAAGAGCTAATGTCATCAATAAATAATAAACCTGCTTTGTATATTCATAAAAATTCAGGAATTCCTTTAATTGGAAGCAATGAATTCGGCATAATTGATAGAAAAACAAACACTATTGAAATAAAACCATTAACCACATGTAATATTGATTGTATATTTTGTTCTGTTGATCATACAAAAAGAAGCTCTGATATAATTGTTGAGGCTGATTACTTAGTAGAAGAATTAAATAAAGTAATTGAAATTAAAAAAAACAATGTAAATATACACATAGGCAGTCAAGGCGATCCAAGTTTATATGCTGATTTAGAATATTTAGTTAAAAAAATTAGAGAGAATAAAAAAGTAAGAGCAATTTCAATGGTTACAAATGGCATTTTAATAACAAAAGAGAGAGCAGAAAGATTAATAAAAGCAGGATTAAGCCATTTTCATTTCTCTATACATAGCTTGGATGAAAAAAAAGCATCTTATCTGGCAAATTCTTTTTACCCAGTAAAAAAAGTTATGAATGTTGCAGAATTTGTTGCAAAAAATGCACATTGTTTAATTGTTCCTGTCTATGTTCCTGGAATTAATGACAATGATTTAGAAGATATTATATTATTTGCAAAAAAGATTAATGCTGACATAGGAATACAAAACTTTTTAGAATATGATTTTGGAAAAAAACCTGTAAAAAGCATTTCTTTTGATGAATTTTACAAAAAACTAAAAGAAATTGAACAGAAAATAAAAAAAGAAAAAAAGATTGATATAGATTTAACTAAAATAACTTCTGATTTAACTATATTGCAAGACAACACCTTAAAAAAGCCATTTAAAAAAAATGACATAATTGAAGTTGAATTAAAAGCAAAAGACAGATTAAAAAATTCAGTTATAGGTGTTTCAAAAAATAGAGTTATTACAGTTATAAATTGCACAAAAACACAAGGAAAAATAAAAGTTAAACTAATTAGAGATAAAGACAATGTTTTTGTTGCTGTTCCTTTGGTTTAATATTTAAAGATTAAATTTTTTTAAAAATAATTTAATTATAAAAATTATAGATACTTATAAATAATAATTAGATATAGGAATATCCAAAAATTTTTTTAAAAGAATTATTAGATTTTTAAAAGTTATTAGAAAAAGTTTTTAAAAAAATAAAAAAAATAAAAAATTAAATTTTATTTTTTATTTAAGCAGTGTTGAAAACTACTTTGCTCATGTCAGCAACAACTAGCTCAACTTCGTCATTTAATTTGGCAAAGTCTGCTTTGTATTTTGTGTTGTGTTGTGCTAATACATAAGCTGCATTTAATGTTTCTTCTGCTTCATATCCTGCTACTAACAATGATGCTTTTCCTTGTCT
>JAWBPL010000023.1:0-8798 GCA_038825025.1 Candidatus Woesearchaeota archaeon
GTTTATGGAAAAGTCAATTGGACAATTCCTTGGGGAACTTTAACAGCATCATTAGTTTATCCAGATTCAGACACAAGTGTTCAGAGAAATAATTTTTTCACATTTGAAGCACAAGTTTCTTGCTCTGGTGGTGAATGTGGTAATATAAATGCAACTTTAGATCCTTACATAAATTCAACAATATATGATTTCAAATCAGGCTATAATTTAAATAAATTCGCTTGGGTTATAGATAGTAATAATAATCCGCCAGAATCATTGCCTAATTCAAGAACAGCTTTAACAAATGCACAAATAAATCAAATAAATGTTTCAGATAATGTAAGATATAGCATGCCAGATCCAGGAGCAGGAGACTTTATTTCATTAGAAATGATAATGAATATAAAAGAAAAAAGAGAAAATATAACAAAAATACAATTATTTTTTGAAGGTTATCCAAGTATTGCATCAACCTTACAAATATATGCATGGAACTTTAATACAAATTCTTGGAACTCATTAGGAACACAATCTCTTTCAACAGGCTCTGATCAATATTTCAGTGTAAATATAACTTCAAATATCTTAAATTATGTGAATGCCTCAAACAATAATATAAGATGGCTTTTATTAAACACAGTAACAAATGAATATATTTTAGTTGATTATGTTTTTGTTAATGTTACTTATAATGCATATAAAGGCATAATCCCCAGAGAAGAAGGAGCTATTCCATTTTACACAAAAGACTATAATCCAAAAGATTACACTAATCAATCTTGTTTATTTAATATGACTGCTGGCAAAAGCTGTATTGTTTCATGGCTTGTTAATGCAACAGGCTATTTAGGCTCAACCCATGAGTTTTTTGCTTATTTTAATGCAACAAATTATTCACAATATATTCAACCAAAGCAAACAAACCATATATTTATAACAATATCTGATACAAGCCAAGTTCCACCTGTTGTAATTTTAAATTATCCTATTGATGGCTTATATACAAGCAACCAAAATATTGAATTTAATTGCTCTGTAACAGATAACATTAATTTAAAAAATATTAGCTTAGTTTCAGACTTTACTGGATTATTTGAAATAAATGAAACTTATTTTATAACTGGAACATCTAATAATTCTATTTTCACTAAATATTTAGATGATGGATTATATAAATGGAATTGTTTGGCTTATGATTCAGACAATAATTATGATTGGGGTAATACAAATAGAACTTTAATTATAGATACAACAGAACCAACCATTATACTAAATCATCCACAAAATGAAAGCTCATTTACAACAACAGATATAAATTTAAATTTTACTGCAATTGATGCTTTAGATTCTGTTTTGATGTGCGAT
This sequence comes from Candidatus Woesearchaeota archaeon, assembly GCA_038825025.1. Classification (GTDB taxonomy): domain Archaea; phylum Nanobdellota; class Nanobdellia; order Woesearchaeales; family GW2011-AR15; genus JAAXVZ01. Next base: position 1,348 of record JAWBPL010000023.1, read on the forward strand.
TTATATTTGAATGGTGTTTTATATAATGCTAATGTTTCAGCAATTAATAATACACCAAAAATAATTTCTTTAATTAATTTAACACCAAATAATTATAAATGGTTTTTAAGCTGCACAGATAATGCAACCAACACAAATACCAGCGAGGAATTTACTTTTTATTTAACAGATATTCCGCCGACAGTAACATTATTAACAGCAAATAATTATTATTTTAATAGCCCTAATATATCTTTGGATTATTATGCAACAGACAATTGGAACATAAATGTTTCTACTTTAATATTAAACGGAAATGCTTATGCATATCAATATAATTTAGGAACATCTGCAATAACAAACTTTAATTTAACATATATGAATGAAGGATTTTATAATTGGACTGTAAATGTTTCTGATGCAAGTAATTTAAGCGATCAAGCTGCTGTGAGATATTTTACAATTGATTATACTAATCCAAGTGTTACTATTTATGCACCTTATAATAATCTAACTATAACTAATAATCAAATTACTGTTAATTTTACTGCAATAGATAATTTAGATTTAATTTTAAGTTGTAATTTAACAATAAATAATCAAATAGCACAGACAAATATTCCAGCAATAAACAATTCTTTTGTTTCATATTCTGTAACCAATTTCATAGATGGCTTGAATTATTGGAATTTAACATGTTTTGATGATGCTGGAAATATATTTACTACAGAAACAAGATTATTAAATGTTAGTGCTCCTCCTTCAGTGCTTTTAAATTATCCTAATAATAATCATTATCAAAATCAGCAAAATATAACTTTATATTACACACCATCAGATAATATGAATTTATCTGTTTGTGAGTTGTTTGTTGATAATATTTACAATCAATCAAATACAGAAATAATAAATAATCAGCAAAATACTTTTGAATTAAGCAATTTAATAGAAAAAACATATTTCTGGGCAATAAGATGCAATGACACTTCTAATTTATCAACATTTTCTGAGACAAGAAACTTTACAATTGATTTAACAAAGCCAACTATTTATTTGTTGCAGCCTAATAATGGAGATACTATTTATGGAAGATGGACAAACTTTAATTTCAGTGTAATTGATAATTATGATTTTAATTTGACATGTAATATTACTGTTGATGGAAATGTTAAAGCCTCTAATTTAAATGTTTTAAATAATACAGCCACAAACTTTTCAGTAAATGTTAGTGATGAGGGAACACATAATTATTATATTACTTGTATTGATGATGCAACAAACTTTAATGTGAGCGAAACAAGAACATATACAACCTCTAACCCGCCAGAAGTTCAATTGCTTTTTCCGAATAACAATGCAATAATTAATTATAATTTTATTAATTTTACTTACATACCTATAGATAGTAATTTAGCAAATGCAACTTTAATTTTAAATGGAATTAAAAATGAAACAAATAATACTTTAACAGCTGAGCAGGAAAATTATTTCAGGCTTTATTTAATTGATGGAATTTATAATTGGACTGTTAATGTAACAGACCAGTCTTACTTATATACAATGCCAATTGCATTATCTTTTATTGTGGATACAACACAGCCTTTGATAACAATTAATCATCCTAATTCAGAAACCTTAGATTGGAATAATGTGACTTTGAATTTTTCAGTTGCTGATAATTTATTAGAGCCTATAAATTGCAATATAAGTGTTGATTCAACATTAGTTTATTCAAATATATCTATAAACAACAACACTAATGTTATTAGATATTATGCATTAAATGACGGCCCACATAATTGGCAAATAAAATGTATTGATTTGGCAAATAATACAGCAACAGCATCTTCTAGTTTTAATATTGAGGCTCCTCCAAGAGTTAATTTATTAATGCCAATAAATCAAACAAGAACAAAAGAACAGCAATTTTTATTTGAATACAAACCTTATGATGTTTTTGGCTTAAATAATTGCAGCTTGATTTTAGATAATCAATTAAATCAGACTAATGAAACTATCTTAAATAATCAAAATAATACTTTCTTTATTTCCTATATAGAAGAAGGATTGCATAATTGGACTGTTAGGTGTTATGATAGTGCTCCAGATTATAATATTTATGAGCCAAATCCATATTTATTTAGAATTGACTTAACTGGGCCAACTATTATATTAAAAGAACCTTTTATTGATCAAACTTTTAATTTAAACAACATTACTTTTAATTATACTGCAATAGATTCTGATAATATAATAATTGATTGTAATATTTCTGTAAGCGATCCTTTTGGAAATAGATTAAATTTCACTAGCATGCCAGCAGGCTTAGACCATATTATAACTATTGTAAATTTAACAGATGGAGAGCATTACTGGAATGTTAGTTGTGTTGATGATTTAGGAAACTATAATGTAAGCGAGACAAGAAGATTTATTATTAATCAGCCTGATTTATTTTTAAATGATACTAGAATTTATTTAAATAATACAAACCCTGATTTAAATGAAAATATTACAATTTATGTTAATGTTTCAAATATTGGAGGATTGCCAGTAACAAATTTATTAGTTAATTTTTATGACGGAGATCCAAATAATGGCGGCTTATTTATAGGAAATTCTACAAATAATGTTGGCATAAACCAAACAATTATTTTTAAAACATCTTGGCTAATTAATCAAGGCTATCATACAATTTATGTAATTGCAGATCCTTATAATCAAATAGCAGAATTAAATGAAACAAATAATAATGGCACAATAAATATAAGTGTTTTATGGGCTAATATTACTTATCCGAAAAACCAAACATGGTTTAATTATTTAACATTGCCAATAAACTTTACTGCTTTTGATTATAGCGGAAATAATATAACTTACAATGTTGTAATAGATAATGTTCCTAACGGACAATCAGGCTCTTTTATTGATGCAAGCAATAATTCAATAAATGTTATTTTTACACAAGGGATTAGAACAATAAAAATCAGAGTTAATGACTCATATTATTATTTGGGAAACAATATACAAAGAATAAAAGATTCATTGCCTATTACTTTATATATAGATATAACACCACCAGCAATAACTTTCAATACATTAAATCAGACATGGTTTAATTCAGAACCAATAATAAATTTTACAATAACAGATAATTTAGATAATTTAGTTAATTACACTCTTTATGTAAATAATAATCCTTTTACAACAAATACAACAAATTCAACACCTAATTTAATTAATTTAACAAACTTACAAAATGGAACACATAAAATATTTATTGAGGCTTTTGATGAAGCAGGAAATTACATAAATTCATCTATTTTAACAATTTATCTTGATACAGTTAAGCCAACAATTTATTTATTAGGGCCTCAAAATAATATAAATTTATTAAATAATTATGCAACTTTTAATTTTTCAGTTATAGATAATTTAGATAGTTTATTGCAATGTAATTTAACAATAGACAATCAAGTAAATGTTTCAAATATAAATACTTATAACAATTCAATTAACAGCACAACAATAACAAATTTCAAAGAAGGAACACATTACTGGAATGTTTCATGTTGGGATGGCAATTTAATAACACCTGTAAGTTTAATTAATACATCTGATACTTATTACTTTAATATTTTCAATCCACCTATAATTACTTTAATAGAGCCAGAAAATAATAATTGGACTAATAATTCAGAAGTTATTTTCTTTTTTAATGTAAGTGAGGAAACAGGCTTACAGAATTGCTCTATTTTATTAAACGGACAAATTCAAAATACAAAACAAAGCAATTTATTAAATAAGCAGGGCTTGAATAATATAACATTAGCAAATTTAAATGGCACATATAATTGGCAGATTGAGTGTTATGATAACACAACAATTTATAATTATGCAATTTCAAATTCAAGAACAATAAATGTTGATTTAGATGCACCTATTGCTTATATAGAAACTTTAAATAACACATGGTTTAATTATAATACACCTCTAATTTATTTCAATATAACAGATAATCTGGCTTCAATAATTAATTATACTCTTTATGTAAATTCAACACAAAATAAAAATGGCTCTGTAAATAATGCAACTTCATCATCAACTAATTTAAATGCAATAGCAGACGGCTATTACTTATTAACTTTGGAAGCTTTTGATTTAGCATATAATAAGAAAAACAGCTCTCAAATAACAATTTTTGTAGATACAACAAAGCCAACAATTATGTTAGAAAGCCCAGCAAACGGCTTTACAACATCAAATACAAATATTTTATTTAATTTTACAGCTTTTGATAATTTAGCTCAAACAATGTTATGTAATTTAACAATTGACAATCAAATTGTTCAATCTTTTAATACAACAAATGGCTTATATAATTTTACAAATATTGTAATGGCAGCAGGCATGCATTATTGGAATGTTTCATGTTCAGATTCTGTTGGTAACTTTAATACTAGCGAGACAAGATATTTTATAATTCCTTTGCCTGATTTATTTGTAAGCAGTGATTATATTTTCTTTAACACAACAGCACCAGAAGAAAACAGCAACATAACAATAAATGCAACTATCTTTAATATAGGAAATACAACAGCTTATAATGTTACAATACAATTCTGGGATGGGCATTATTTAAACGGCACACAAATAAATGGAAACTTTACTTATAATATTTCAGCAGGAGAAAACATCACAATAAATTTATCTTGGAAAGTTCCAAATATTGGAGAACATAAAATTTATGTTTTAGCAGATCCATTAATACAAACAAACGGCTCAATTGTTGAAGCAAATGAAACAAACAACTATGCTTATAAATTAATCATAGTAGGCAGTTATACTTATGTTTATGGCAACTTTACTGGCTTTTTGAATTTAAAAGATTTGACAAACCAAACTTTGTTTAAATGGGATATAAATGATTTCAATGGCTCTAAAATATTTGCAGTTGATTATGACAGCAACATAGATTGGCAGAAATTACAATCAATTTCTAGAGATATAAATAATAATTATGTTTCAAATGACTTTTATGAGATTGATTTAGCTTTAAGAATGGAAAACAATACAGATTCAATAAACAGAACTTGGATTTTAGACAACAATCCTTATTACTTAAAAAATTTTGATGTGTTTTTAAACAACATAAAAAATATAGCTTTTGTAAATTCAACAAATAATACAAATTTCCAGACAGGAATATTATGGGATTACTCTGATGGCAATACACAATATAATGGCACACAAGACTTAGTATTTTTCACAATAGTAAATGTAAATCAAACAGGAATACATGGAAAGTATGATTATGAATTAAAAATTCCAGCTAATTTACGATATTATAAACAGCCTAATACTGCTACAATTGCATTATATACAGAATTGAAATAAGGAAAAATAAAAATATAAAAATTAACAAAATAAAAAAAAATGAAAAATAAAAAATTTATTAATAATAATTCAATAAAAATTTTGTTATTACTATTAATTATAATATTAATTAGTTTTATTTCTTTATATAATATAAAAGCACAATGCGAATTAAAAGAAATTCCTTTTTTTGAGATAAATGAAAACCAGTTTTTTAATTACAATTTATCTTTTAAATCTCAAAATATATCAGAGTTAATTTCAAAAATAAAAATATCTATTATAAATATTAATTCAACAATAAATCCAGAATTAAAAAAAACAGATAAACTAGATAGTTATCAAATATCTTTTAAGCCAAATAACACTAATTCTGGAAAAAATTCTTTTTTAATTATTTCTACAATGGAAAATGGCTGTTATGATATTAAAAAAATGGAATTTTTTGTTTATTTAAAGCCAATAATTTTAGAAAAAAAACCAAAAGAAGATTATATTGAAATTTATGAAACACAGAATATAAAATTTTTTGTAAATGCAACATCTTTATATGATGAATTAAAAACAGAATGGCTTGTTAATGGAAAAAAGCAAAAAGATGGCTATTATTTTATCTTCTTTACAAACTATACTAACAATGGCTTATATAATATTGATTTTGTTGCAAAAGATAAAAGGCAAAATTCAACAATAAAATGGCAAATAAATGTCAAAGATAAAAATAGAAACCCCTTATTAAAAAATAATATCCCTGATTTTGTTTTAACAAATCATACAAGTGGCTCTTTATTTAATTTAAATGATTATTTTCAAGATCCTGATTTAGATAAATTAAATTATAGTTTATTGTTTTTTGATGAATTTGAAAACCAGATTAATCAAAGTTCTAAATTATATGATATTAATATAAAAAATAATGGGGATTTAGAAATTTATCCAAAAGTAAATCTTTATTTAAAAGAGTTTTTTAAAATAAAAGCACAAGATTATTTAGGATTATCAGCTTATAGTAATTTATTTTATTTTAAATTAGCAAGCTCAGAAAATATAACCCAACTTTTTATAAATTTAACAACAAAAGAGCAATGTAAAGTTCAGATTGAATGTTCAGAATGGTCTTTATGTTTGCCTACAAATATTAAAACAAGAGAATGCTATGATGTTAATAATTGCAATGGCGAAAATAAAATAATTACAGAAACAGAGCAATGTGATTATAATGCAACTTGTTTTGATAATATTAAAAACCAAGATGAAACAGATGTTGATTGCGGCGGCCCTTGCAAAGCATGCCCGACATGTAATGATGGACTTTTAAATCAAAATGAGGAAAAAACAGATTGTGGCGGCCCTTGTGGTCCTTGTCCAACCTGCTTTGATAATATAAAGAACCAAGATGAAACAGATGTTGATTGCGGTGGCTCTTGTAATTCATGTGAAAGTGAAAAAAAATGTTTAAATCATAAAGATTGCATAAGTTTTAATTGCATTAATAATATATGTGCTTATCCAACTTGCTCGGACAACAAGTTAAATCAAGGTGAAGAAAAAACAGATTGCGGCGGCCCTTGTTTTCCTTGCCCGACATGTAATGATGGACTTTTAAATCAAAATGAGGAAAAAACAGATTGTGGCGGCCCTTGTCCATCTTGTGAAAATTGTTTTGACGGCATTAAAAATCAAGATGAAATTTTTGTTGATTGCGGCAATTCTTGCGAAAGTTGTTTTTTATTAGATAGCTTGAATTTTTTCAAAAAAAATTATTATGTTTTTTTTATTTTTTTTATAGGTTTTATTTTCTATTTACATTTTTTAAATTTATATAACAAAGATAAAATAAATAATTTATCAAAATATTCTAAGTTTTTATCATTTATGCCTGCAAAAATAGAAAATAAAGAAATTTTTGAAAAAACAATAATTAATTTAGAAGACCTAAAAAAAGAAATAATAAATTTAAATGAAAAAGACGAGATAAAAAAAAAATTCTTTAAAATAATTGATGAATTTTATCAAGAATTACTTAATATTGAAGAAAAATTTACAGATCAAGAATTAAAAAGAGCAATATCAAAAAAAATTTTTAACCCTTTTTT